>JBBDNX010000702.1:0-11492 GCA_040877345.1 Pirellulales bacterium | reverse complement strand
GCTCCTGGAGCACGACGCAGTCGTAACGGCCCTGGTTGATCGCCGAGGGCGCTTTGCCGGCGTTCCAGTGAGTTCGCAGCGACGCGCCGCCGGCGCTGATCAGCCGGTGCTGGAGGCTCTTGCCCCGCGCCGCCGCCAGCCGCGCGAGCAGGCCGGGCAGGTCGTTACGGGCAGTGAAGCTGTTGCCGATGAAGAGCACCTTCAGCCCAGCGGCGGTCATTGCCCGGCCTCGGCCAGCTTGGCTCGTCGCGGATCGGAGAGTCCCAGCAGGGCCAGCGCGTCGCGGTGGATCAGCTCTTCGATCTCGTCGCGGGGCAACGAAAAGCGGTCGATCCGGATGTCGCACAAGGCCCGCAGCCCCACCAGCGTCTCGGCCACGGTGGTGACCGGATAGTCGGTCCCGAAGAGCAGCTTGTCCCAGACCCGATACTCGTGCACGAGCATCAAGCTGTGGAAGAGCTGCCAAGGCCGGTAGAACAGGGCGCTGACGTCCGCGTAGACGTTGGGGTGCTTGCGGATCACCGCGACGGTCTCCCCCTCGTACGGATGGCCGAGGTGGGCCAGGATCATTTTCACGTCGGGGAACCGCCGCGCGACGTCGTCGAGGTGCCGTGGCAAAGTGCACTCGAGGGGCGCCTTGGCCACGAACGTCGTTCCGGTATGCAGCAGCACGGGTAGGTCGTGTTTCGCGGCATAACGCCAGAGCGGATCGAGCAGCTCATCCTGGGGATGGAAACCGGCGTACATCGGCAAGAGCTTGATGCCGCGAAAGCCGAGCCGCTCCCGCCCGTCGCGCATTTCATCTTCCCAGGCCGGCTGGGTGGGGTCGAGCGACATGAAGCCGATCATCCGCTCGGGATCGCGGGCGACGTAGGCCGCCACGTTGGCGTCGTCGATCCAGACGCCGGACAAGCGGGCCTTTCCGCCAAAGACAATGGCCACGACGTCCTCGCCGGCGGTGGCGGCACGGTAATCCTGGTAGCGGGTGACGAGGTTGACCGGGTTCGCCCGCATGCGCCGCGCGTCGTCGTGAAACGCGGGCGAAAAGCAGTCGGGCGACGGCCAGCAGTGCGTGTGAACGTCGACGATCATGGGTCAACCTCTTAAGAGATCCCGCTCGCGGCCAGGCGCCGTTCGGCCATGGCGTATGTCACCCGGCGTACTTCCAAGGTGGAATATCGTCCGCCAGACCGTTCAGTCAAGGGAGCGGCCTGTTTTTTCCCGTTCGGGCCGTGCGCCGGCCCTGGGGCAACACCCGATGAGGTGCTGAGGCAAGCGGACGCTGACGCGAGGCGCGCATGCGGACCCCATAAATGGGGTCACTACCAACGTGCGCCCTCGGGCCACGGTCGAAGCGACAAGGCGGTGCGGCCCCATCCATGGGGTCGCTACGAACCTACGGCTCCAGGCCGACGAGGACGTCGGTGGGGACGGTCGGCGAAGGCAGCACGGTGATGGGCATCACGGGCGACTCGCGGATCTTGTTCTTCACGATCCCCTGGGCGGCGACCGAGTAGGCGCCGGCCGGCACGCCGTCGAAGACGAAGCGGCCCCGCTCGTCGGTGCGGGTCGTCTGGACCACGCCACCGGCGGCCAGCAGGTCCACGGTGACGCCCGGCTGCGGATCGTCGTAGAGGATCACGGCGCCCCGGATCGTGTTGGCCGGGCCGGATGGGAGCGGGTCGGCCGGACGAGGTTCGGGAGGCACCGGTTGAGGATCGGGAGGGTCGGGCAATACAGGGCGGGCGAGATCGCGAACGCGGAGGATCTCGAACCCGCTGCTGGCCACGTCGAAGCCACCGCCTGGCCGCCTTGTGAGCACCACCCGGACGGTGTCGCCGGGCCGCGGGACCGGGAACTGGCCGAGTCGGCGGTTGCCTTGCCGGCCCACCCAGTACCGCGCGTATACCAGATCGCCCACTTCGAAATCTGGGCCGCGCTCGACATGATTGACGGCGACTTCGGCCGCCATCCGCGACCAGACGACGCCGTTTCGCTGGACCTGGTAAGAATAGATCGCCTGCACGCGGCCTGCGATCACCGGAAGCGACTCCTCGGCCAAGACGACGGCCGGTGGCGGGCTGGGCGGCGGATCGACCGGCTCGGCTGGGGCCAGGCCGGCGAACAGGAGCGTTGCGACGGCGAGAGTTCCCAACAGCGGGCATTTGAGGCGTGTGTTTTTCATGCCAACGGGTCTCCAAGAGGAAAGCGCCCCTTGGGAGGAAGCGAGCAATTCGCGTGCCGCTGCGGCGGTTTGTCGACCCGGAGGACGTTGCTTCGCGATAGCGCTACTGGTAAGTTCGGCGAATGCTGGCAGCCGCACGTGCCGATCGCGACGGATCCGCCGCGGCTACCTGGAATGAGAACGTTTCCAACGCAAGAACAAGACCATGTACGTTGACTCATTGACGTTGACCAACTTGCGCACCTTCGTGAAGAACAAGTTGAGGTTCGTCCATCCCGACTCTGAGTTTCGTTTGTCCAAAGGCGACAACGACCGTAACGGCTTGCTCTTGCCGCCCCCCAAGCTGCGCAACGTGAACCTGCTGCTGGGCGACAACGGATCGGGAAAGACGACGGTCTTGCAGGCCATTGCGTTGGCGGCGCTCGGCCCCGCGGCGCGGGAGTCGCAGCTCCCGCTTCGCAAGTTCGTTCGCTTTCCCGCCAGCGGTCGCCAGGAGGGGAAGAAGCCACCTCACGAGGCCGCGGTATCCGCGACCCTGCGGTTGCACGAGCAAGACGGGCGGCCCGGCGAAGCGATCGAATCGTCCTTGAGTTTTCGGAGGATGAGGGAGCTGGAACGGCTGGAGTTCCAAGAGAAGGGC
This sequence comes from Pirellulales bacterium, assembly GCA_040877345.1. Lineage (GTDB taxonomy): Bacteria > Planctomycetota > Planctomycetia > Pirellulales > JAICIG01 > JBBDNX01. The sequence continues at coordinate 8,667 of JBBDNX010000702.1, read as the reverse complement.
GAATGGGCGTCGTTGTGGGAGCCGGTTTTCGAGTCGCAGAACGATGCTTTTTTCTGCGTGGCCTACGGAGCGACCCGCCGCGTCGACGCGGGAGAGAGTTCCGAGCGGGGCGCCGCGCCGAAGACTTCGTTTCTTCGCGGCCAACGTTTGCAAAGCATTTTTCAGGAGTCGTTTGCCCTGTTTCCTCTGGGCTATTGGCTGCCACAAGTCAAAGCCGAGAACCCCGGCCGCTATTCGCAGGTGGTCAGATCCTGGTGACCGACTTGTTCGGCTTAAGAACAACGCGCGCCCCGGACAAGGTCAGCCAGCTTGAAGACCTGCAGAGAAAGGCCCGCCACGGAGATCGAGGCGCGGCCCGCCAGATCATTCTCGAAATGGCGAAGGGCTCGGAGTCCGCCAAATGATCCGGTATGCGATCGCGCTCGACGAGCTGAAAGAACGAATCGCCCAACTCAAGCCGACTTGGTTCGAGCGTGCTAAAGACGTGCTCGAAGGCCTGCCGGACGAGCCCAGCTCATCCGACTTTACCGGGCTGTGGAGCGAGATCAAGGACCTCTACACCGAGTTGCAGCACTCGAAATGCGCGTTTTGCGAGAAACCCTTGGAAGGACGCATCGAGCAGGATGTCGAGCATTTTCGCCCAAAGTCGAATGTAGCGCACTGGGATCCGCCGGAAGATCTTGTCGAAGCCGGGATCACGGTCGAGCAGCCGGCGGACGGAAGCAAAGAACCCGGCTACCGGTTTCTGGCCTATCATCCCTTCAACTATGCAACGGCTTGCAAGAACTGCAACAGCGTCTTCAAGGGCAACTTGTTTCCGATCGCCAAAGCGAGAAAAGGCCAGGCGAAGCGACCACCCGCGCTGTCAACCGAACGCCCGTACCTGCTTTACCCAATTGGAGACCTGGACGACGATCCCGAAGACCTGATCACGTTTGTGGGCCCCGTGCCCCAAGCGGCCAAAGCAAGCGGCCATGACCGGTTTCGTGGCCAGGTCACGATCGCAATCTTCAAGCTGGACGACCCAGTTGAACGCAGAGTGTTTTACGAGGGACGTGCGAGGGCGATTCAGTTGCTGTTTCTCAACCTGGAAGCGATTCGCTCCAACCCCGATCCGCTGATCGTCGGCGCCGCTCAATCGAACGTCGGGCGGATGCTGTCGGAATCGGAGCCCTATACCAGTTGTTTGCGCTGCTTCCACAAGCTCTACCAGGACGATCGCGCCGAGGCCGTGCTCGTGTTCACGGATATAACCGAGCTCTTGGATTCGATTTCTCCTCCTTAGCACGGCTCTTTTTAGGTTGTAGGCTGGGGCTGGGGGTCGGAGGCGCGCCAGCATCCGTCTTCGTCCTTACTCCAGCCTTCGGCCTCAGGTCTCCGGTCCTTCCTCAGTCACGACGCGGTCCGGCGGCTGGCGTAGAGGCGGGCCTGGGCGGCAAGGTCGAGACGAACTTCGCCGTGAAAGGCGGCGCGAAGGCGGGCGGTGAGGGGGCCGAGGCGGCCCTCGTGGATGAGGCGGCCTTCCCAACTGCGGCCGTGCAGGAGGCCGATGCTGGTCGAGGTCAGAAAGATCTCATCGGCTGCGGCGGCATCGGCGGTCGTCAGGTCGCGCTCGCCGCTGGGGATGCCGAGCCGGCCGGCCAACTCCAACACGACGTGGCGCGTGACGCCTGGCAGCAAGTTGCGGGGACAGGGCGTCAGAAGCCGGCCGGCCTGGACTACAAAGACGTTGCCGCTGGTTCCCTCGGTGAGATAACCGTCGGAGTCGACCAGGACGGCCGTCGCGCCCGGGCTCTTTTCGTGCGCCTGGAGGTTGGCCAGTTGGTAGTGCAGCCGGCTGCGGGTCTTGATCGAGGAATCGAGAAGCTCGCCCGGCAACGAGCGCTGCGGCGGCACGACCAGGTCGAGACCCCTGTCGTAGGCCGGCGCCAGGGCAGCGAGGCGCACCTCCAGCGGAAAGCAACTGATGATGACGGTGGGGCGGATCTCCTCGTGCGAAAATGCCTCGCGGAAGGCAGCCGATGGGCCGGGCGACACATTATGGATGATGTTCCAATCGACGTCGGCCGGTTCGCTTTGCAGGTTGAGCCTGAGCGTTTCGAGCGTCAAGTCGTGCAACTCGTCGATCGACAGCATCGGATCGATCCGCATCACGGACATGCTGTGAAACAGCCGCTCGAGGTGCTCGCGGAGGCGGAACGGTTGGTGCCCGCAGGTGCGGGTGACTTCGAAAGCCATTTCGCCCAGCGTGAGGGCCGAGTCGTAAATCGAGAGGCGGGCTTCGGCTTCGCTTACGAAGCGGCCATTGAAGTAGACGACACGCTGGTGGGCAGTCATCGGGATCGTCTAGGCCTCGATCGGTTTGATCCGGGCCACGACCTCATGCCAGGTGACCGGCAGCAGGGGGACGGCGGGGTCGGCGTCGGCGGGCCGGCCGAGCCTGCGGCGGGCATTGCTGAGGTGGTCGGCTTCGTCTTCGAGAGCCGAGAGCCAGGCGGGCACGTCGAGGCCGGAGCCGGAAGGGTTGGCGACGAACTCGGCCAAGTATTGCTCCAGCAACTCGAAAGAGAGGCCGGGGCACGCCTGCCGGGCCTCGTCGTTCGCCGGGGCGATCAACGCCCGCAGGCGATCGATGGCCAGCGGCCGCGCGAATCGTTCGCCGATCCGGTCGGCGACGGCCGGCAACCGCACGCCGTACTGCCGGCTGAGTTCGGCCAGGCGTTTCTCGTGCCAATCGGCCACCTTGGCGGTCCGGTCGGCGGTGGCCTGGCGCCAACGGTCCGCGGCCGACATGCGTCCGTGCCGCACCAGGATTTCATGGGCGATGAGCAGCGGCCTGACGTTCCAGGCGAAGCGGTCGTAACTCGCCTTGAGTCGCAAGAAGTCGAGCAGAATGTAGAGCAACTCGCCGCGGTCCGACTGCGTCGTGGAGGTCTTGTAGTCCCTGAACTCGGGATGGTTCTGAGCCAGGGCTTCGATGGCCAGCGTCAGCCGCTCGACGGCGGTCTGGCGGGGGATGCCGCGGTCGAGGTCGTCCAACAGAGCGGGCCTGCCCGCTTCGTCGTCGCGCTCTTCAAGGCGGCCTAACCAGCGGTCGACTCCCTGGTGCAGGATGGCTCGCAGGTTGTCGAGGTTGCAGAACTTCACCGTGAACAGGTCGCCGCCGTAACGCGCGACGAACTCCTTCAGTTCCTGCCAGCGATCCGAGTCGGCCACTTTTTCCAGCACCGACAGACGCAACGACCGGCTGTGCGCCAGCCAATGCCGGAGCAGCGACTCGGTCAGCCGTTCCAGGCATTCGATCAATTCGGCGTCCGAGACGGCGGCAAGATCTTCGCTGTCGCCGGCAGCCGGCTGACGCCCGGCGGCCCTGACCAACGCCTCGACCAGCGACCGGTAGCCGGCCTCGAACAGGCGGCCGAACTCGGTAATGGCCGGTTTGCCCGGAGGTCGATGCTGTTCCATGTTGTGGGCCGTTTCGATCACCTGGCAGGTTTCAGCCAACAGCCCCAGCCGGGGAAAGCCGGCCAACAGACCCAGCAGAAGCTGCTGCAGCGTATAAGCTCCCACGATCTGGCCGGGTGCGCCGTGCCTGGCGAGCGGCACGTACACGATCGGTTCTTGCTCCAGCAAGGGGCGAAGTGCCGCGAAACAGGCTTGCGTGCGCTGTGCGTCTCCACGAAACATGGCCCGCAGCACGTCGACGGCCGACTGCTCCCAGGCGGCCAGGTCGCTGCCGGCGTCGAGGCTTTCGGCGGCTGCCGCCAGCAACCGAGCCGCGTCCGACGTATCGACGCAAGCGGCGATGATCCTCGCCAGCAGCCATTCCTTCGCGGCGCGGCGGCGGTTGTACTCCAGCAGCGACTCGCGGCCGGCCGCGGGCTCGTTTAACGGATAGCGGTGAACCGTCTTGAGCAGGTCGAACAGGTCGCGGCGATTGGCCACGGCCCTTGCAAACCAGGCCCGCAGCACTTCGTCGTGTCCGGCGCGGTCGCCGGCGGCAACGGAACAGGCGGCCGCGATCTTCCACAGCCGGGCCAGGGTGGACAAAAACAGCAGCCGCTTTGCCAGCCGCTCGAATTCCAGGTTCAGCTCGACGTCGCCGACCGGCGGACCGCCCTGGAGCATATCGGCCTCGAGGCCGTCGTCGGTGCTATCGCGGTAGCTGACCTCCTCGTAGGCCGCACTGAACAGGCCGTGCCGGTTGCCGTCGTCGGGGTCGTCGTCGGACGGCCTCGACTGGCCGGATGCATTGTTTGCCAGCTCGAAGCGGGGGACTTCCCAGTATTCCTCGGCATTGGCTACCAGGTAATCGAAGAAGCGGGTGCACCATTGCCAGCGCTGGTCCGCCGTAGGCGGATCGGGAGCGGCAGCTTGCCGTGCGGAAGGATCGGTCCGGGCGCGGGCCGGCGAGGGTTCGCGCAGCGCCTGCAGCCAGGCGATTGCCAGATCGCAAAATGAGTACTCGCCATCGAGGAGCGGTACCTGCTCGGCTCGGCCAATCCATTGGATCAGAAGGGCCATCGAAGCCACGAAATCGCGTTTCTCCAGCAGGGCCTCGACGACCAGCGCGTAGGCTTTGGGCGAGTTGAAGCTTTGGACGTGCTTTCGCCAGAAGCCGAGATCGCCGGCGGCGGCTCCGGCCTGGTGCCAGGCGCCCAGCGCGGCGGCGACGTGCGCGGCCGATTCGGCAGCCTCGCGTCCCGAGACATGCTCGACTCCCTGCACGTCGAGCGTGGCGAAGCGGTCCCACCAGCGCGCGAACGCGGCGAGACGTCCCGACAGCGTCTCGGCCAACGCTGCCTGGCCCCGCGCGGCGACCTCGCCCTGCAGGCGTGCGTAAAGCCCGAAGATCTCGGAGAGGAGGTGCACCAGCACATCGACCCGGTGATCGCGGACGCTGTTCTCCACGGCGGGGAACAAGCTGAACTGCCCCTGAAATCCGAGGATGTTCCAAGGATCGACCAGCGCCCCGCATTCGATGGCCCGCTGGAGAAGGTCTTCGATTTCGGGGAGCAGCCGGCCGGCCTCCTCCAGTTGAACACGGTCGATAGCGTGGTGGGCCGCGGTCAGCCGGCCGTTGATCTCGCACAGCAAGCGGGCCGAAGCGACCGGCACGACGCGGGCCTGGCGGCTGCTGGCCTGGGGATAGCCCATGCGGGCGAACAACTGCGCCAGATGCACGTGCTGAAGCTGGATGGCGCGCAGCCGTGCGAGCCGCTGGTTGAGGTGCTGCCGGGCACCGCCGAATGGCTGCTTCAAGGCGGCGGCTTCAGCCCGCAGCCGCTGGCCGTGTGGGCCGGCGAGGCCTTGCAGCAGGGCGCTGTAGAAGGCATCGCGATAGCCGGCAATTGTGGGCAGGAGGGTGGCCAACGTCACGGCGGAATCGTGCGTGTCGGGCCCGCGTCCGGAAATGCCGGCAGCCATGAGCATGACGCCGGCCAGCACGGCACCGGCTTCGAACAAGGCCTCGCCGCGCGCCAGCTCGCCGGGCGAGTCGACCCGATCGACCAGCGCATCGAGGGTCACTTGCTGCAACACGAAACGGCGGTAGCGTCCCAGGTTGTCGATGTAGTGCGGGTCCCATTGGCCGAACTGGTAGTTGGGCCGCTTGTTCACGGGATGATCAAAGTCATAGGCCCGCGGATCGACGGCCAGCTCGTCGAGCAAGTCGAGATCGAACCAGGACTGCTCCTGGATTTCCGGCGGCGACGCGGCGAGAATCGCCAGTGCCTGCTCGATCACGCCCTGGTACCTGCCCACCGCCACGCCGGCCCCCCGGATATAAATCGGGATCGGCCGGACCAGTTCATGCGGGTAGGGCTCGATCTTGTGAGCCGTCCTCAGTACGGCGACCGGACGATGGCCCACGAAGTCGTTCAGCCGGCCCAGCGCCCCGGCCACGATCCGCTCCCGGTCATGCCAGGCAGGTCCCTGTTCCAGGGCCGCCTCGAAGGCCCGCCCGACAAAGAAAGGCTGGAACAAGTCCGCCTGGGACTGATGGAACAGTAGCTCCCGGTGAAAATCGCGATAGGCGGGCAGCAAGCCGTCGAGCACCAGCGGAATGACGGCCTGGGCCTGCTCCAGGTGGCTGAAGGCGGCCGAAGTGCCGCGGCAGGCTTCGAGTTGCGCCAGGAGCCAGTGGCCGAGTTGGTTCCACCAGTTGCCCTGGGGGGGATCGGCTGCCAGGAGGCGTCCGGCGACGGCGTTCAGATTGCTCAGGAATCGGGCATCCGAGGTCCCCGAGGAAAAGTTCAAGTAGCCGAGCATTTCCAGGGCCACCTGGTCTTTTGTGAGGGACGTCGCTGGATCCATCAAGCATCTCCGGGCCGTCGGGGGGGCGTTTTGTCCGCGAAAACGCCGTTTTTTCGTGCTGCCTGACCTGCTCACCGATTATGATAGAGAGGTTGGCCCGCCTACGCTATCCGCCGCGGGAGGGAATGGGGAGTCGCATCGATGAAATTCGTGGTGCTTCGACGCTGGTCCGTGCTGGCGCTGGCCGTGCTGGCGGCCGCGGCAATGTTCTCAACACGTGCTGCCTGGGCCCAGCGGCTGGGGCGGGAAATCATACCTCAGAGCGAGGCGTTGCGGCACGGCCTGACGCGGGCCTGGGTGACGCAGGTCGAGCTGGACCGCTCGCGCGGGCGGATTGCACACGTGTCGCTTGAAGACGGCCTGTTGATGGTGCAGACCGACCAGGCCACGATCCAAGTGATGGACGCCGAGACGCGGCGGACGCTCTGGATCGCCCATATTGGCCGTCCCAATTATCCCGTGACGCCGCCAGCCGCTAACGATCGATTCGTCGTCACCAGCAACGGGGCACATCTGTACCTGTTCGACCGCGCCACCGGCCGCCTGGTCTGGGAGAAGCGGCTGGACGGAGTGCCGAGCGCCGGGGTGGCGATCAGTCACAATCGGGCCTACGTGCCCTTGACGAGCGGCGTGGTGATGAGCTACCTGCTGCCTGATCTGAAAGAGGACGAGCTGGTGGACCCGTTGGAGAAGTTGCTGAAGGACCAGCCGCTGGTGTACCAGGGCAAAGGGATGGCCGAGTCGGCGCCGATTGTCACCTCGACGAACGTGGTTTGGGCGACGTCGGGAGGCAACGTCTATTCGGTCACTCCGGAGGACCTGGCGGCGCGATTCAAGTTCAGCGCCCGCGATGCAATTTCGGCCCCGCTGTCGTACCGAACGCCGTTCGTGTACGCCGCCTCGCGAGACGGCTACGTGTATGCGATCCGCGAACAACGGGGCTATGCCTCGTGGAAGTTCTCCAGCGGCAATCCGGTCGTGGAACAGCCGGTAGTGATCGGTGACTCGCTGTTCTTGATTCCCGAGACGGGCGGCCTGTTCCGACTGTCGGTGGAGACGGGGGTGGAGCAATGGTCCGTGCGGGGCATATACCACTTTGTCGCGGCCAGCCCGACGCGCTTATACACGGTTGATTTGCTGGGCAGGTTAGTGATTCTCGACGCGCAGAGCGGGGCCCGGCTTGGATCGCTGGAAACCTCGGCGTTGGACCTGAAACTATCCAACGACCAGACCGACCGGATCTACCTGGGGACGCGGACCGGCTTGATCCAATGCCTGCACGAAGTTCAATTGAGCGAGCCGGTGATCCATCGGGCCCGCCCGCCCGCTCCGGTGGCCGCGGAGGAGCCGGTCGAAGGCGAAGAGCCGGAGACCGACGAGCCGGCCGTTGAGGAGCCCGAGGCCGAGATGGAAGAGCCGGCCGACGCGGCGGATGATGCGGCCGATCCCTTTGACGAGCCCGCGGAGGAGGCCGGCGTGGAAGACGAAGCTGAAGCGGAGTGACGAGGCCGAGGGAAAAGACTGGCCGAAGTACTGACGGCGTGAGCCGGGCCGACGCGGATGCAATGGAATCGCCAACAGTCAAGCGCGCGCTGATCAGCGTGAGCAATAAAGCCGGCCTGGGGGAGTTCGCCCGCGGATTGGCCGCCGCCGGCGTGCGGATTTACAGCACGGGAGGCACGCGCACCTCGTTGGAAGCGGATGCTCTCGCCGTCGAAGACCTATCGGCCTATACCGGCTTCCCGGAGATGATGGACGGGCGGATCAAGACCCTGCATCCCAAAGTGCACGGGGGCATCCTCTGCCGGCACGATCATGCCCAGGACATGGAGGAACTGGCGCGGCACGGCATTGTTCCGTTCGAGCTGGTGGTGGTGAATCTCTACCCGTTCGAGGCGACGATCGCCCGCGACCATGTTTCTCCGGCCGAGGCGATCGAGCAAATCGATATCGGCGGGCCGTCGCTGGTGCGCGCCGCGGCGAAGAACCACGCCTTTGTCACCGTAGCCACAAGCCCCCAGCAATATGGCGAGATCCTGGAGCAGATCGCCGCGCATGGCCGCACGTCGATCGAGCTGCGGCGGAGGCTGGCGGCGACCGCCTTCGACCATACGGGGCGCTACGACGGTGCCATTGCCGCCTGGTTCGCGCGCCAGCAGGAGGCCCATGGCGAGCTCGAGCGGCCATTCGGCCCGCGCTGGCAGTTGGAGTTGTCGCTCGGCAAGGTGCTCCGCTACGGCGAAAACCCGCACCAGCGGGCGGCCTTGTACGCCGAACCGCGTGCCGGCCGGGACAACGTGGTATCGGCTCGGCAACTGAACGGCAAGGAGCTCTCGTACAACAACCTGCTCG
>JBBDNX010000701.1:0-2090 GCA_040877345.1 Pirellulales bacterium | reverse complement strand
GGTGCGCTTGCCCGAGCAGACGGCCGACGAACACGTTCAGCCAGCGGCCGGCGAAGTGTCGTTGCCGGACCACCTGGGCACGGGCCAGCGCGACACGCTAGGAGCCTTGGACCAGGGGTCGCGCGGGCCTTCGGTCCGCCGTGCCAGCCAGACTTCCGGGCGGATGGCTCCGATGCCCCTTGGCGAGCAGCATCAAGGCACGCCAACTCTGGCACCGGCTCCGCAGGGCTACCATCAACTGGCCCAGGCGCCTCCCGGTTCCTTCCCGGGCCAGGTGCACCAGGCGCCCTACCAGGCGGGCACCGAGGGCGGGTTGCACACGCTGGCTCAGCAAGCGCCGTTTCAAGGCCCGCCGGTCCCGGCAGGCATGCGTCAGGGTCGCGGTGTCCCGTTGGGGCAGCCGGTTACCCCCGGCATGACGCGAGCTGCCGGCTACCAGATGGTCGCCGCTGGGGGCGGTGGTGCAATACCATCGCACACCGAGGCGGTCCCGGGCGGAGCCGCCCCGGCCTATTACGACCAGCCGCACATGCCCAACTATGCCTGGCCCAGCTACGCCGCATACCCCAACTATGCGGGCTTGACGTATCCCAAGCAGTATTCGCCGACGGCCTGGCCGTACATCGGACCGTTTTATCCCTATCCGCAGGTGCCGCTTGGCTGGCGAAAAGTGACGCTGGAGTGGGACGACGGTTGGTGGTTCCTGGACTTCGACGACCGGCGCTGCCATTAGCAGGCTGCCGTGCCTGCCGCCACGAAGCACGGCCTGGTGCTAGCGTCGCGCAGAACCTCCCGTGGCGGGAGCCGGCAAGTTCGAGAGCAAAAGCGGCTGAAGCGTCGCTCCAAACGCCCCTCCGGAGTTTTTTGCTCCGGCGGGGTCTTTTTTTTGCCGCACGTCGCCGCGCAAGCGTTAGCAATGGCGCAAGACATCTTTTTCGTGATCGACTGGGGCAGGCTTATCGCTTTGCCCCCGCCACCCACCTCGCTTTGCCCCAGGCACCTACCCACCGAGGCGGAGCGGTCCGGCCGGCGGGGGGTTCTTTTACTCACGGCCTTTCTTTACGCACAACCGGAAAAATCCGCAAGTTCGCCAGAGTTTCTCACGATAAGTAGGACTAGTTCACGCGTGGACAAACCACGCACTCGTTCAATCCCAGGCCAAGCGGACACGGATCGAGACAGGTCAAACGAGGAGCGCCCATGTCACCCAAGGCCCTTCAAACTTCGCTGTTTGCCCTGCTGGCCGCGTCGCTGGTGGCGTCCACCGGCTGCACGTTTCCGTTCAACAGCTCGGTCGGGCCGGGCGTCGAGTTTCCGTTTCCGATCCCCGTCAGCCCCTATTTCCAGAAAGAGCAGGAAGACAAGTTCTGGATGAAGGAGCGTTATGCACGGGTGCCGATTCTGGGACCGATTACGGCCGGTGGCCCTGCGATTGCCTTGGATCCCCCGTCGCCCGACGAAGTGATGCGGGCGTTGGAGCGGGCCCGCCCGGTGGAGGGGGGCGTGCCGCTGTTGCACGAGGTGCAACGGAACAACGTGCGGATGACCATCGAACCGATCTCCGATTACGTCGATCCGCCCCGCGTCTATCCGCTGATCGGGCCCGCCCAACTGCACCATGCCCACTACAAGTGCACGATCTACTACACCGAGGTGACGCGTGTCGGCTGGCCGTTGCCATACACGACTGTCGACGAAGACACCCGCGAAGTGATCTACATCGACCACAACCACTTCCACATGGTGGGCAACGTGGACGATGGCCCGGGCGGGCAATTGTAAGCCTCCCTTGCAGGCCAATGGCTTGCCGCCGCCATGTCCGCAACTTGCACCAAATGGATTCTGGCCATCGTTGTGGCGGCCCTTGCGACAGCTCCTTCGGCGCGGGCAAGCCCAGCCGATGACCAGTACGCCGTGGCCGCCGGGCATTACAACCAGCGGCGATGGCAGCTAGCGCTCGACGAGTTCGACGGCTTTCTCGAGCAGCACGCCGACGACGCGAAGGCCGACCGGGCGTTGTTCTATTCGGCCGAATCGCTGGTGCAACTGCGGCGGTTCGATGAGGCCGCCGGCCGGTTCCGCCGCTTCCT
>JBBDNX010000700.1:1716-2095 GCA_040877345.1 Pirellulales bacterium | reverse complement strand
TTCCAACCATCTACGTCCCACTTTCGCCTCGAATCTGTATTCCGTCCCAGGCGCCAGGACCCTCTCGTGCGCGCCGCCCTGGCAGAAGTTTTCGGAGCAGTCCTGCTACGAGGAAGAGCAGGGGGCAGAGGCGCGAGTTTCCTTGCTTTCTTGGGGATTTGCAGTAACGTGGAGATTTGAGACATTTCCGGCCCGCTTCTTGCACGACTGCGCGCGCATGGCGATTCAGCCCCCGAAAAACGAACGGGAAGCCACGGGCGCCACCAAACCCTCGCCAACCCAGCTCGGTTCGGCTCCCGGTTCTAAAGAAGAAAAAGGGACTGCCGCCCGACCCAATGCCCAGCAGGCCCCGAAAACCGTTGGCCGGAACGGCCAACGC
>JBBDNX010000700.1:0-1706 GCA_040877345.1 Pirellulales bacterium | reverse complement strand
CCCCCCGCGACGCCGCGGCTGCCTCGGCCGCTCCAGCCGCCGCGGCGGCCCGTGAGCCGGCGGCCGGCACTCAAGCCGCGACCATGCCCGCGGCCTCGCAGACCAAGGCTGCCACCGCCCAGCCGGCTAGCTCCCAGGCGGCCACCGCCCGCGGCCGCAGTCCGGCGCTGGAGCAACTGGAGCAGTTGGATCGGGTCGGCCGGGTGCCGATGACGGCGCTGATCCCCGCCTGGCTGGTCAGTGCGCTGGTCCACATGATCGTGCTGTTGGTGTTCGGGGCGTGGGTCATGCCGCCGGAGGTCAAACAGCAGGTCCGCGACCTGGTCGCCATGGCCGCTAACGTGCCGGAGCCGCTCGACGAAATCAAGGAGGAGACTCTTGAAGATCCGGTGAAGCTGGACCTCGACAGCAGCGAGTTGACGTCGCCGATCGAAGCGATGAACGACGCCGTCGACATCTCCGATTCTCTGGAGGACCCGGCGCCGCTGGCCTCGGTCGAGCTGAGCGACATCGGCATCGAAACGGCTCCGGCCAGTGAGCTGCTGAGCCAGATCGGCGCCTTGGGCGAGCATGGTTTGGCCGGCCGCGGCGACGACCAGCGCAAGGTGCTGGTGGCCCGCCGCGGCGGCAGCGACTCCAGCGAGGCCGCCGTGGCCGCCGCCTTGCAATGGTTCGCCAACCATCAGAACGCCGACGGCAGTTGGAGCTTCGACCATCGCGGCGGCAAGTGCCAGGGGCGCTGCCGCCACCCCGGTAATCTTAAAGAGGCCCGGCTGGCGGCCACCGGCATGGCGCTATTGCCATTCCTGGGCGCCGGTCAGACCCACAAGCAAGGCAAGTACAAGGACCAGGTGCGGGGCGGCCTTTACTTTCTGATCAGCAACATGGTCGTCACGCCCAACGGCGGCGACATGACGGGCGGCGGCGGCAGGATGTACGGGCACGGCATCGCCACGATCGCGCTGTGCGAGGCCTACGCCATGACGCAGGACAAGCAGTTGATGGCCCCGGCGCAGCAGGCCTTGAACTTCATCATGTATGCGCAGGACCACCGCGGCGGCGGCTGGCGCTATATGCCCCACGAGGCCGGCGACACGTCGGTGGTCGGCTGGCAAGTGATGGCCCTCAAGAGCGGCCATCTCGGCTTTTTGCAGGTGAATCCGCAGACCGTCAAAGGCGCTTACAAGTTCCTCGACTCGGTGCAGATCGATGGCGGCGCGGACTACGGCTATACGACGCCGGAGTTCAAGATCAGCGAGGCCACGCGCGCCATCGGCCTCTTGTGCCGGATGCACCTGGGTTGGAAGCGCGAGAACCCGGCCATGGAGCAAGGAGTCCAGGCGATCGCCAATCTCGGCCCGTCGCCAAGTGACATGTACTACAACTATTACGCCACGCAGGTCATGCACCACTACGAGGGCCCCCTCTGGGACGCATGGAACGCCAAGATGCGCGACTCGCTGGTCAAGTCGCAGGCCAAGGAGGGGCATGAAAAAGGGAGTTGGGTTTTCGACGACCATGGCTTCGATGCGGGCGGGCGGGTCTATGGCACCTCCATGGCGGCCATGACGTTGGAGGTGTACTACCGTCACATGCCGATCTATGCCCAGAAGAGCGCCGAGGCCGAGTTCGACGAATAGCGGCGGCCGTAGCAAACCGGGGGCTTACGCCGCCCGGCTATTGACTGCCGCCCGCTTCGCGGGCTG
>JBBDNX010000699.1:0-11592 GCA_040877345.1 Pirellulales bacterium | reverse complement strand
CAGGGCCGTCACCGCCGGCGGCTGCGTCACGGTCAGTTCCGGATCGAGGATGGCGACGCGGCAGGAGGCCTTTTTGTCGCCGCAGGCCATTTTGACGTGCGTCTTGGCGTCGGAAATCAGGGCGAACGACTGCGCCTCGCTGCCGGTTCCCGCCGTGGTCGGCACGGCGATCATGGGCAGCATCTCGCGCGTCGCCTTGCCGACTCCCCAATAATCCTGCATCCGGCCGCCGCCGGTATAGACGAAGTTGATCCCCTTGGCGCAGTCCATCGAGCTTCCGCCGCCCAGCCCCACCAGCAGCTCGGGCTGGTGCCTGCGGGCCACGGCCACGCCCGCTTCGACGTTGTCGCTGGTCGGGTTCTCTTCCACGCCGTCGAAGAGCTGCGTTTCAATGCCGGCCCTCTGGAGCGAGTCGAGCCCGCGCTGGACGTGCCCGGCCGCCACGATGCCCGGGTCGCTCACCAGCAAGGCCCGCCGCACTCCCATTTCGCCCGCCAGCTCGCCCAGCGAATCGACCCGGCCGGGGCCGAACACGATCCGAGTGCGGAGTTGGAAGTCGAATGGGTTCATGATGGTTACCGGGCGGCCGCGGCCTGCGTGCCGGCGGGCAGGGCCGGCAGTCGTTCGTTGGTGAGTTGGTAGGCGCGGGCGCGGAACAGGAAGTCGACGATGTTCCCCTCGTGCGGCTGCAGCCAGTCGAGCTTGATGGTCGGAATCGCCCCGATGTTCAAACGGTCGACGTGCGTGGCGTCGGTGAGTGCCCGCTGGAATGCCTTGTCCTCGGTGATTCCCGTGCAGACCAGTGTCGGCCCGATCGAGTCGATCATCTTGTCCTGCGGACACTGGACCACCGTCACGAACGGGAACATGTATTCCTTCTTGGCGATGGCGCTGGCCGGCGACTCGCAGTGGACCACCACCGGCCGCAGGTAGGCCGCCCGCTCCCGTTCCACCAGCCGCGGTCCGTATTGCTCGGTCAGGTGTTCGACGCCGCTTTCTCGTAGATCGGCTTCAATCGCCTTCCAGACGCCCTGCGCCACGCCCGGCACGGTGAAAGCGGCCAGGGCGGCGTTGGGATCCTCGGGCGGCAGGGCTTCGATCGGCCCCAGTTTCTCCGCCAGGGCCTGGGCAATCTCGCGTGTGTGGCGCGAGGCCCACACCCCCGAGCAGTTGATGCAGCCGCGGCCGCTGTTCAGATACACGCTGTCGGCGATCAGATCGATGTATTCTTCCCAGCGGTCGACCAGGTCGTCGCCGATCAGTATCTTGCTGAAGCCCGGCCCGTGGGCTTGCACGCGCGGATCGCCTTTGTAGCGCTCGACCGTGGCCGTGCCGCCGAAGATCATGCTCCGCGAGCAGTTGGCCAGCACGGCCGCCCCCACGTCGCCGCCGCCCGGATAAATCGAGATTGCCTCGCGCGGGATGCCCGCCTCGAAGAAGGCCGCCGACATGCGATAGGGCGTCCACGGTTCCTGCGGCCCCGGCTTGAGCACCAGTCCGATTTGCATCGGGATCACCGGCAGCCAGAGTGTGTGCACGCCCGGCGAATTCGAAGGCAGCACCAGTCCCAAGGCAGGCGCCTGCGCCTGGTAGCTCACCACCACGCCCCGCTGCTCCATGCCGTAGCCGTTGGTCAGAATCGAGAGGTCCAGACCTCGCGTCAGGGCATCGAGCATCTGGTCCATGTGCGTCAGCACGTAGTAGTTCTTCTGCATGTTGCCGCGGCACATGTGCTCGGGCAGCCCGGTCGAAGCGGATTGCGCGCGGGCGAACTCCTGCGGCGACTGCCGGCCGTCGCCCATCGGCAGCGTGCCATTGAGGTATAGCTCGGCCGCCTTCTTGACCCGCTCGATGAGCTCCTCGCAGGTGAATTGGCGCAGCGCGTCGCGGGCCCGCTGGGCATGGCGCACGTCGCGCTGGAGCAGGCCCGCATTGGCCTGGCTGACCTTGGCGATCGGCTCTCCGGTGATGAAATGCACGACCGTGTCGGTTTCCAACGACTCGTAAGGCTTGCCCCATCGCAGCGCCGGAATGTTCAGCACGGACCGTTCTCCCGTTCCTTAACTCAGTTCACGCCGTAACGCCGTAGCTCAGCACACACTCAATACACGCCCACGGTGGTGGCCTCGGCCAGCTCGTGGAAGGGCCGCACGCCGCTGATCCCGTCCCACGGGTATTTCTCGTATGGCGGTTCCCGCTCGCCTTCGTCGCGCTCCAGAAAGCCGGGCACGAAGAACTCCTTGGTCATGGTCGTCAGCTTGACGCGGCCCGTGGCTCCATAGCCGACCAACTGGTTCGAGTCGTCGAAGTCGACCACCTCGATCGCGGCCCTCGGCTGCGGCGCGTAGTAGCTGATCTTGTAACCCTCTTCGGGGCCGACCGGTTTCGAACAAGCCAGCCCCATCAGCGTGTTTCCGTAGGTGGGGGTCATGTAGACGCCGTCCAAAAACTCCTCGCTGGCGAAGCGCGTCCACTGCGGCGTGAACTCGGTGCCCCCTGAAAAAATGCCGGTGACGCCCGCCTCGCGGATGCTCGAACCCTGCTTCTCCAGCGCCAGGGCCAGCGCTTCGAGCAGCTTGGGGGTCGTGAACATGCAGCGGATGTCGTGCCCGGCCCCCAGGATCGTCAGCGCCTGGTCGATGCAATGCTGCTTGTACGCCTCCAGGTGCTCCATCCAGCCCTTCTTGATCAGCTTGATCACCCAGCGGGGGTCCAGGTCGACGCAAAACGAGATGCCCCCCCGGTATTGGGCCAGGTGTTCCACCGCCAGCCGCAGCCGCCGCGGCCCGGAAGGACCCAGCATCAGCCAGTTTGAGCCGGGCGGAAAGTGCTCGTCGGGCAACGTCGAGCTGAACAGCTCGTAATCGGTGCGAAAGTCGTCGATGGCGATCCGGCTCTTGGGCACGCCGGTCGTGCCTCCCGTCTCGAAGACATAGACGGGCCGGTCCGCGAAGGCCTTGGGCACCCACCGCCGCACGGGGCCTCCCCGCAGCCATTCGTCCTGGAACGGCTCGAACTTTTTCAGGTCGTCGAAGCCCTTGATCTCCTTCAGCGGATTGAACTTAAGCTTCGAGGCATAATCCAGCCAGAACGGGCACCCCGTCGAGGGGTGAAAGTGCCATTGCACCGTTTCGTAGGCCTGCTCGTCCAGCGCCTGCCGGGCCGCCTTGGCCCGCGCGGCTATATCGCCGGACGCTGACGACTGGCTGACGCTCATCGCGGCTCCTTCTGGCGGCACGGACGTGGAAAACGGCAAGCGGCGGGGACTGGGCGGTGGGCTTTGCTGACGCTGCTGGTTACCCCAAACTTACTCGAATTCCACCTCTAAAACAACTACCGCGGCCCCCGTATCGCCTGCCTCCGCTTCTTGATCGTGCGCCCTAAGCAGCAACCACTGAACTACTTCGGGCCAGTTCGGGCCTAGCCGGACTCGCCCGCATTCAGACGCTCGGTCATTCGCTCAGCCACGTTTCCAGCCGGCTGGCCAACTGATCCAAGACGCCCGTATAAAAATGGTCGGCCCCGGCCACCACCGCCACCTTCGCGTTGGCCAATCCCAACCCGCTCAGATCCTCCGGCAGCCGCTGGAAAGGCACCTGCTCCAGCTCGACCGAGCCGAAGGTGAACAACAGCGGGCACCGCACGCGGTCGACGTGCTTCAATATATTGTAGCGCTCCTGGGGGCCGTACTTGTCCAGAAATCCGGCCGCACTGACCAGGTACGGAAGGGGAAAGCTCACCCGCATCAGCTCTTCGGGCCGGCCCGCGCTGACCAGGTCCTGGGCCGCCTCGTAGTCGCGGATGAATTCCGCCCCGCGGACGCTCTGCTTGAAATGGCCGTGCGATAACCGCGGCGGCGAGATGGCGGCCACACAGTGGACCGCCGGCGTCGTCTCGTGGGCCAGGCTGTAGACCGCCTTGATCGCTCCCAGGCTATGCCCGACCACGGCGATCCGCGAAAAGCCCCGCTCGGCCAGCCAGCCCACCCAGGCCGCCACGTCGTGCCGGCACTCGTCGACCGTTTCGAAGGCGGCCCCCTCCAGTCGCCGCTGTTTGCCGCGGACGCCCGGCCAGACCAGGTCTCGGCCGCGCGTGTTGACCCTGAGCACGGCCAATCCCAGGCCGGTAAACCACCGGGCGACTTCGTCGAACAGGGCCGACGAATAGAAGTTGCCTCCGGTGCCGTGCAGGCACAACACCGCGTCGGCGTTCAAGGGCGGCTGCACGGGACCAAGCGGTCTTTCGAGCGAACCGTCCAGCCGCAGGCCGTCGGAGGTGACCACGCGCGCCAATTCGGCAATCAAGGCGGCACCTCAATGATTTGAAACGAGCCCGCTCGATACCGGCTGGTTTATGAAATCCGGCAGCGGGAATTGCCCGTCTCCCTCCGCGGGCGATAGCCGTTCAACTGCTGGCGGTCGAATTGGGGCTGCTCAACTGGGCCAGCACCTGCAGCACGCCGTTGAGATGGGCCAGGCGGGGGCCAAATCGGTCAACGAACTCGTTGAGCATGAACTCGCCCTCGGCCAGCACCTCGGCGTTTTCGTTGACCTCTTCGGTCAGCGTGTTGAGAAACTCGGTCTGCACGCGGCTGAGCGCCTCGGCCGCCAGGCGGCAGTTCTTGGCCAACTGCGGATTGGCCGCCTTCCACTGGCCGAGCTCCTGGGTCCGCTGCCTCTGCGTGGCGCTGAGCTGGGTGACCAGCTCTTCCAGCAACTCGTTCTGCCGGTCCTGGGCCGACAGGATTTCGCGCAAGAGCCGGGTCTGCTCGTTGTCCACCGTCGGGTGAGCGGTGTGCGATCCGGCCGAGATATCGACCTGCGTAAACAAGGGAGGGGACGGCTGGCGTTCAGGCATGATCGGGCCCTTTCTTCGGCGACTCTGTATTATAACCACGCCACCGAACTAAAGTCGAGCATTTCACTTGCAGTTGCCCAGGCCTTCCCTCGGCCCCCCTACAGAACCTAAAGTCGGCATCGCCGCTGGCCCGATGCTATGGACCACCTGCGTCGATGGTCATCAGCGAAGATAGCTAACTTGGGCAAGGAGGCGTCATGGAGCGCCGCGACGGCAAGCGGCTGCCGGCAGTCGGGTTTTTGACCGTGGTGCGAAACGATCAGCACGGCCTGCTGGGGGGCTACCTGGTCCTGAACGTCAACGGCCGCCCGCTGGAATTCCATTGCACCGCGCCGGTTAAGCCCAACCGTGCCCAGGAGATCCTGTTTGGGCCGGCCCTGGAGCCCTATTTATACGGCGAGCAGATCGGCAAGACCCTGATCGCCAAAAGCGAAGTGCAGCCGCTGGCCGTCTGCACCGACCTGGCCGCCGTATTGTCGGTCCGTCAATTTGTGAACTTGCCCGTGGCCCTGGTGCTGCCCGCCGGTCCGGACGATCGGCCGGAGCCATGCGAGGCGGCCCCGCTCGACGGGCCATCGTATCGCGTGGACAGCTCGCACCCCGCAGTGTCGCTAGCCACGTTTCGCCTGGGGCGCAACCGCCTCGCTGTGGCCAGCGGCAGCCTGGCGGATCGAGCCAGCCTCGCGTCGAGCCTGGAATCGATTGCCGACACGTTCGATTTGGCCGAGCCGTTCGAACGCATCCGCAATGCCATCGACGAAGCGCGCCGCTCGACCCGCTAGGCGTTGGAAAAAATGAATTTCGCTTCCGTGCAGGTCGACTCACTGCGTTGGCCGAGCCAGTGCCAATCGGAGACCTGGCGCGTCGACTTGGCGATTCCCGCGGCATGCTTTGCGCCATGGGCGGCCAGTTCGGCGGCGTTCGGCGCTGCGGCAATCGAGGTTGCCAGCCTGGCGCCGGCCGCGGCGCATCCCGGCGTCGTTTCGCTGGCCTTCAAGAGCTTGCCGGTCAACACCCAGCGATTTGCTTTCCCCGCCGAGCCTCGAGCGAACAGGCCGGCCGCCTGGGCGCGGGCCGCGACGGGGCCGCCCAGGTCGGTGCACCCGCCGGTGCGGACTGCCACCCGCATCCGGCCGCCCGGCGACATCATCAAGCTGGTGGACCGGCTGTACTATGTGCTCCAGCCCGGCCTGGAAACATTGGTCGCCAACCAGTCGCTCGACTTCCCCTGTCATCCTTTCTCGTTCCAGTTCGAGGGGATCGCCTTTTTGTATCCCCGCTACGCGGCCATCCTGGCCGACGAAATGGGGCTGGGCAAAACGATGCAGGCCATTACGGCTGTAAGGCTGCTGCTGCACGCCGGCGAGCTGGAGCGGGTGCTGTTGATCTGTCCCAAGCCGCTGGTCAGCAATTGGAAGCGCGAGTTCCAGCTTTGGGCGCCCGAGATTCCGTTGACGGTGATCGAAGGCGACCAGGCCCGCCGCCGCTGGCAGTGGAAGCTGACAGATTGCCCCGTGACGATCGCCAACTACGAGCTGTTGCACCGCGACCGCGACCTGGTCGCCCGGCCCGACGAGCACTACGACCTGGTGGTGCTCGACGAGTCGCAGCGGATCAAGAACCGGGCCAGCAGCACATCGCAGATTGTCCGGTCCATCCCGCGCAGCCGGAGCTGGGCCTTGACCGGCACGCCGGTTGAAAACAGCGCCGACGACCTGGTGGGCATTTTCGAGTTCCTGGCCCCGGGCTATCTCTCGCCGGGGATGAAGCCCCGGCGGATGGGCCGGCTGGCCGGCGACTACGTGCTGCGCCGCACGAAGGACAAGGTCCTGGCCGAATTGCCTCCCAAGATGTACCGCGACGCCGACGTGGAGTTGACGCCCGAGCAGCGCGAGACGTATCGCCTGGCCGAGGACGAAGGCGTGCTGCGCCTGACGCGCATGGGCGAGTCGGCCACCATCCAGCACGTGTTCGAGCTGGTGCTGCGGCTCAAGCAAATCTGCAACTTCGACCCTGCCACCGAGGCCAGCGCCAAGTTCGAGCGGCTCGCCGCCGACCTGGAAGAGGTGGCCGCCAGCGGCCGCAAGGCGCTGGTCTTCAGCCAGTGGGTCGGCACGCTGGAGCTTCTGGCCCGCCGGCTCAGGTCGTACCGGCCGCTTTCGTTCCACGGGAAGGTGCCCTCGTCGCGGCGCGACGCCGTGCTCGAGCAATTCCAGCAGGATCCCGACTGCCACGTGCTCTTGATCAGCTACGGGGCCGGGGGGGTGGGGCTGAACCTGCAGTTCGCCCGCTACGTGTTTCTGTTCGACCGCTGGTGGAACCCGGCCGTGGAAGACCAGGCGATCAACCGCGTACACCGCATCGGCACCGCCGGGCCGGTCACGGTGACCCGCTTCCTGGCCGTCGGCACCATCGAGGAGCGGATCGACCAGATCCTGCGCGAGAAGCGCGAGCTGTTCGACACCATCTTTTGCGACGCCGCGCTCCGCCAGCAGACCGGCCTCTCGCGCGAGGAGATTTTTGGTCTCTTCAAGCTCAAGTGTCCCAGCGGACCCATCGACGTGGTTAGTGGTTAGTGGTTAGTGGTCGGTGGACAGAGATCAGAGGTCTCAGAGGTCGGGGTCCGACTTCGGAGTCTTCCCCAAGTACCAAGTCCTAAGTTCCAAGATTTGCTTTCTCTGGTCAGAGAAGTGGTCTGGGGCATGCTGCCGCTAGCGACCCGGCCACCGTCCACCGGCCACTGTCCACCGGCCACTGTCCACCGGCCACTGTCCACTGCTCTGTTAGAACAGCTCGCTGATCGCTTCGCCGTGATCCAAGGCAGGCACGGGCCGGCCAAAGTGGTTCAAGAAGCTGGTGCCGGGATCGACCCCCAGCACCTGGTAGATCGTGGCGTGGATGTCGCAGGGTGTGACGGGCCGATCCTGGGGCACTTCGCCCAACCGGTTGGTCGAGCCGACCACCCGCCCGCCGCGCACGCCGCCGCCGCCCAGCAGGCAGAACATCGAGTTGCCCCAATGGTCGCGGCCGGGCGTGCCCATGCTCATCGGCGCGCCGCCGTTGCCGCCGTCGTTCATCCGCGGCGTCCGGCTGAACTCGCCGCACAACACCACCAGCACCTGGTCCAACAGGCCTCGCTCGCTCAGGTCCGTGAACAGGGCCGACACGGCCGAGTCGACCATCGGCAGGTAGCGTTCCATGCCCGCCTTGAGGTCCCAGTGGTGGTCCCAGCCGCCGAAATGTACCGTGACGAACGTCGAGCCCGCTTCCACCAGCCGCCGCGCCAACAGCGTGCTCTGGCCCCAACTGTGGCGGCCATATTGCTCGCGCAGGCTGGGATCTTCTGAGCCGATGTCGAACGCCTTGAGGGCGGCCGACCCGGTCACCAGCTCGTAGGCTTCGCGCTGGAAGCGGTCCATGGCCTCGGCGGTGGCGGCCTGGTCGATGCCCCGCCGGGTGGCGTCAAAGTGCTCCAGCAAGCTCCGCCGGTTCTCGAGGCGGCCGATCGTCAACTCGCCGGGCGGACGCAGGTTTTGCACCTGGAAACCATCGGCGTTCGGGTCGCCGTCGGTCTCGAACGGATTGTGCTCGATGCCCAGGTAGTTGGCGCCGAAATAGCCCGGCCGCAGTCCGATGCTGCTGGCATAGGGGACCGCCACGTGGGCCGGCATGCCCGCTTTTCTTGGCCCGCACACCTTGGAGGCGATCGAGCAGATCGAAGGGTACCTGCCGGCCGTATCGGCCCCGCTGGCGCCGCCGCGGCCGGTGAGCATATGGTGCCCGCCGGCAAAGTGGTCGCCGGTTCCGTGGTGCAGCGAGCGGACCAGCGAGAACTTGTCGGCCACCTTGGCTTGCAGCGGAAACAGCTCGCTGATCTCGATGCCCGGCACGTTGGTCGGGATGGGGTGCCACAGGCCCCGGTACTCGGCCGGCGCTTCGGGCTTCATATCGTAGAGGTCCATGTGGCCTGGACCGCCGTCCAGCCAGATCAGGATCACCGAGGTGTTTTTCTTGGGCGTTCCCAGCTCGGCCGAGGCCTCCTTCGCCCGCAGCACGTCGGCCAGGCTTGCCGTCGCCATGCCGGCCAGGCCGATCTGGACGAAGTGTCTGCGGCTGATGCCATCGCAGTACCTTGTGGTTTTTCCCGCGTGGATTCGCAGCATGGCTTGGTTCCCTTCGTAGAACGGAATTCATTCCGTTTCTTTTTCTTTCGTCGTCGTGTCTCGACCCCTCAACGCATCAGCATTCTTTGATCCGACCAGATTGTAAGGTCTCTTTTGCGAGGATGTCAACATCGGCCCGGTCCCGCCCCGCGCCCGGGACGACGCTGCCGCCCAGTGTTGAGCAAACCGTGTTCCTTGATGGTCAAAACCCGTTCCGGGGCTTATCCTTAGGTAACCGAGGATGGAGGAAACAACCATGCCGACCGTCACGATCCATGAAGCACAAGCCCGGCTGTTGGAACTGATCCACCGATTGGCACCCGGCGACGAGGTGGTAATCACGGAGAACGACCAGCCCGTGGCGAAACTGGCCCGCACCGAGCCGAAAAAGCAGTGGCCTTGCAAGGCGGGCAGCGCCAAAGGGAAGATCCGTATCGCCCCCGACTTCGACGAGCCGCTCGAAGAGTTCAAGGAGTACATGGAGTGAACCTGCTTGTTAAGTCCCTCACCTTGAAGCGGTTCCGAAGCTTCAAGAGCGGGCAGGTCGAATTCGACAATCCAACGTTCCTGGTTGGGCCGAACGGATCGGGAAAGAGCAACCTGGTCGACGCCTTTGCTTTTCTTGCCGAGTGCATGAGCGCACCGCTTTCCGCGGCCATCGACAAGCGGGGCGGAATCTCGGCCGTGCGGTTCCGCCCGACGCGCGGCGCTGGCGCATCGAGCATGGGCTTGGGAGTCGTGCTCGGGTCGCCGAATGGCGAGGTCACCGGCGCGCGTTACGCCTTCCAGGTTGAAGCTCAACGCAACGAACGTCCCAGAGTCATCCGCGAGCAATGCGAAATCCGCTGTTCAGACGGCGTGAGGCACTGGTTCGACCGCGAGGAAAACCAGTTCGCTTCGAATGTTGACGGCCTTTCGCCCGCGCTCGATTCCGCGTCCCTGGCCCTGCCCGTAATCGGTGGCCAAGTGCGGTTCGCCTCGCTGCTGCGAACATTGGCAGCCATGCGCGTCTACTGCATTAACCCGACCAGCTTGCGATATCCCATCGACGCGGACAGCAACGGCAGCCTCCGCGGCGACGGGGGCAATGCCGCCACGGTGCTGGACGCGATCAGGCGGGAAAGTGAAGAGACATTCGAAACGCTCGCCGAGCTCTTGGCGGCGATCGTCCCGGGCATGATAACCGCAACGCCTCATCGACACGGCGGCAAGCTGACTCTCCAGTTCTTGCAGGAAAGTGCCGAGGGGCGGCTCTGGTTCGACGCCGCCAGCATGTCCGACGGCACGCTGCGTGCCATGGCCTTGTTGCTTGCGGCCTTTCAGTACCCCTCGCCCTCGGTGATGGTGATCGAAGAGCCTGAGGCGAGCATGCACCCTGGCGCCCTGGGCGCTGTTCTTGACGTCCTGCGCCATGCCAGTCTCAACACGCAACTGGTGGTGACTACCCAAAGCACGGACCTGCTGGACGCCAAGTGGATTGAGGATCGTCATCTCCGGATCGTCACCAACGATCAAGGGCAATCCCACGTCGCTGGGTTGGCGGACTCTTCCCGGAGCGTGTTGAGAGACCACTTGATGCTTCCCGGCGAATTGCTGCGTGCCAATGCTCTCGATCCTGCGCCATCCGGTCCGAGTGCCGAGTCTGAAGCAAGGGAGCTATTCGAGGAGCTCGCTTGAAGATTCAGCCGATCGTCGAAGGGCACGGCGACGAGAAGGCCATTCCAGTCTTGCTTCGCCGCTTCAGCGACCTGAGCGGCCTTTACGCCATTGAAATCGGCAAGCCGATTCGGATCAACAAGGGACACTTGATTCGCGAAGATCTCCTTCGAAAGTCGGTTCAATTGGCGCTCAGGCAACCGGATTGCGGCTCGATCTTCATTCTCTTCGACGGTGATGACGACTGTCCCAAAGAGATTGGACCACGCGTTCAAGCCTGGGCTCAAAGCGAAGCGCGTTCGATTCCAACCGCCGTGGTTGTCGCACAACGGGAGTTCGAAGCTTGGTTCTTGGCCGCCATGGAATCATTGCGCGGCAAGCGCGGTATTCGCTCAGACGCCGTCTCAGTTGCGGATCCTGAGTCGCTGCGAGGGGCGAAAGAACGTATTGAGCGATGCAGGCTGCCGGCGCGGCGAGCCCAGCGGCCAGGTTATCTGGAACGCACGGACCAGCCCGCCTTCACGGCGGTGTTCGACATGTCGAGTGCATATCGAGCGTGTCGGTCTTTTCGTAGGGCTGTGCGAGCCTTCGGCTTTCTTGCTGAGGGAATGGGTATTCCGATCGCGGTCTGGCCTCCCCCCGATTGGGAACAAGACGCGTCAGCCCTTTAGCCCGCGCAGCGGGCGGCAGTCAATAGCCGGCGGGTGTAAGCCCCCGGTTCCCACGCAAACGAATCTGTTTTCAGCCCCGAAGCGGGCGACAGTAAGGCAGCGTGCGACGGCGCACGGATCGAATGGCCGATGCGGCGCAACATGCCGAGCCGCGAGCGCTGGGGGTGGGTGGCCATAATCTTGCGAGCACCCGGCGTAAACCCGAGAATGGCCGGCATGGAAATACCCGACGCAAGTGGGCCGCG
>JBBDNX010000698.1:0-11613 GCA_040877345.1 Pirellulales bacterium | reverse complement strand
ACATGGGCTGCCCGTCGACGATCAACGACGCCGTTTCGCCCTTGATGTCCGCCTCCGTATGGACGATGCGTCAGCCATCGCGCCGCCAGTCGGCCTGCCACGCCGCGAAGGCCGCTAGCCGCCTCCGCGCTTGCTCCACCTGGATGCCCACGGCCGGCAGCGTTTCGCCCGCGAAGCGGCCGGCGGCGATCTCGTCGAGCACGCGGCCCAGCTCCCGGTTAATTTCGGCGGCGCTGGTCGAGCCGGCGGCCGGCCCCTGCCCGAAGACCTTCAACACGTCGTGAATCAGCGACCCGAACCCTCCCGGATCGAGCTCGACGGCCCGGTCGTCGAGCGCCTCCAGACGCAGCCGGTGTCTGAGGTAATAGCGGTACGGGCAGGCCAGGTAGTTGCAAAACTCGGTCACTCGCATCGCTGTGCCCGGAGCGGCCAGCGGCAGCGGCCGGGGAACTGCGAATCCGCTCTGTGCCCGGCCCGGCCGCAAACCGCCAGGGGCCGCGGCGCGCCGGGGCCGCGGCGGCGAAAACAGCGAAAGCGCCCGCCGGGCGGTGGTCTGCGGGTCGGCGCCGAACGACAGCCGGCTCGGCGTCAGCGGCTCGTTGTCGGCGGTGCGGCGGCCGGCGATCACCCGCAGGTACTGGCGCGAGGCGGCCAGCACGGCCAGCGCATAAGCGTCGCGGGCAAAGCGGCGATGATTGTCCTCCAGCTTCAGCTTCCGCCGCAGCTCGTTGGGGAGAAACAGGTCGCCGTTGCGAGCTGAAGGAACAATCCCTTCGTTGAAGCCGGTCACAATCAACGCCGGGGCGTCATCCATCGCCAGTTCCAACCAGCCGGCCAACTCGATGGCCTGCTGGTCGGCGGGAGGCGGCAGCGCTTCACTCTCCAGCGTGCGCAAGGCCAGGCGCAGGGCATCGCCGCCGGCCATTGCCGGAGCCAGCCGCGCTGGGACGGCGGCACACGCTTCCAGGGCATCGTGAATCCTGTCGCAGGCGGCCAGCACCATTCGGTCCGCCGGGCAATCCCGATCCAACGGCGCGTGAGCGTACACCTCCACCAGCGCACCGAGGATTTTTTCCACCCAGTCCGATAGCGCCCGCGGTGCCCCGCGGAATCCGGCGGTGAGGCCGTCCATGGCCGAGTAGACGCGGCGCACCGCTCCGGCCAGCCCTCCCTCGGTCCAGTTGCCGTCCAGCCGCGAAGGCAGGTGCTGGTTGTAGTACTTGTCGATGCGGGTCAGCCGGCCGGGCTCGAAGCCTCGCCTGGCAAGCCAGCCCGCCACGCCAGGATGCCGCACCAGCGAGGCGAACGCCGCAAACCGGCCCGACTCCACGTAGTCGGCCAGGCGGGCCAGCAAGCAGTAAGGTCCGGAGCGGGAAACCGGGATGCCCGCGCCATGCCGCGCCCTCAAACCGCATTGGGCCAACCGTTGTTCGATGTATGGCACCACCGTTTCGTCGGCCACGCCGATCGTGATCTCCGCCGCCGCGTAGCGGCCGTCGAGCGACGCCAGCGCCTCGGCCACCGCCTGGGCCTGGTCGGCCGGGCCGTCGGCCACCTCGATCTGCTCGCTGGCCAGCGTGGCAGGCGGCTCTTGCCACTTGTCCGGCAGAAGACAGCCATGCTCGTCGAACCGGTCTGCCAGGTCCGGGGGAGCAAAAACCAGCGCCGTCACGCGATCGGCCACCTGGTCGAGCATCGCCCGCTGGGCCCGGTTCAAGTCCACCGTGCCCACCAGCACGATCCGCTTGTCGGTCCGGCACTCGCCGTGCTCGATCGCAAACAGCCGCGCCGTCTGCAGGTCCCACAGACCGTGCGTGTCGAGCACGCGCAGGTAGGCCTGTTGGATCTCGGCCAGCAATCGCCAGCGGCCCGTTTCGTGGAACGCCGGCAGCCGGGCGCCTTGCTCGGCCACGTCGGCGAAATCAAGGGCGTCGCCCGCCAACTCACGGTGCAGGTGCGCCAGCATCTGGCCCAGCGCCAGCCAGCCGAACAGGTCGTCGTCGTCCGGCGGCCGGGGCACCAGCGGCGCCAGCTTGTCGCGGCCCAACGACTTGAGCACGTCGACCCAGGCAAGCTGCTGAACCGTGTCGTCGGCGAACGGCTGCCGCGCCTCGTAGAGCAACTCGGGCAACTTGCCGACCGTCACCACGTGTGGAGGGACCAGCGGCAGCCCGGCCGACTCCGCCCGCTCGACCAGGATCTCCACCAGCCGCCGCCCCGCCCCGCTGCCGGTCACCGCGACGATCACGCCGCCCAGGTCGAGCCGCTTGGCGCGCGACCCCACCTCGACCAGGTAATCGGCCGCCGCGGCCAGCGCCGGCCTCTGCCAGTCAATCCAGCGGCGTTCGATCGGCATCCTGCTTAGCCCTCACGCCTCTCACGGGGCAGGTCTTCAAGAAAAAACAGGACAGGTTCCCGGCCCGCTTGACAACTCCTTTTCAACGTGACAATTGTACAGTATAATCGGCTCTTGCCAACAAGGTATGTGCCACCGCTTGGCGGATGCCGGTTAACGGTCCACGGAGGGGTTGCCCATGTTCAAGTTCGTTCACGCCGCGGACATCCATCTCGACAGCCCCTTGCGGGGTCTGGAGCGGTACGACGAGGCCCCGGTCGATGAAATCCGCGGCGCCACCCGGCGGGCACTGGCCAACCTGGTTCAGTTGGCCATCGACGAGCAGGCCGCCTTCGTCCTGCTGGCGGGCGACTTGTACGACGGCGATTGGCACGACCACCAGACGGGTCTCTTCTTTGTCGGCCAGATGGCCAGGCTTCGCGAGGCCGGCATCAAGGCCTACTTGATCGCCGGCAATCACGATGCGGCCAACCGCATGACCAAGAGCCTGCGGCTGCCCGACAATGTCCACCAGCTCTCCACGGGCCAGCCGGAAACGGTGCCGCTGGATGAGTGCGGCACGATGATCCATGGCCAGGGCTTCGCCAACGCCGCGTGCAGCGACGATTTGTCCCAGCGCTACCCCGCCGCCACGCCGGGTTGCTTCAACGTCGGCGTGCTGCACACCTCGGCCACCGGCCGGCCGGGGCACGAGCCGTACGCGCCGTGTACCGTTGACGGCCTTCGGACCAGGCAATACGACTACTGGGCCCTGGGGCACGTGCACCAGCGGGAAGTGCTCAGCCAGGATCCGCCGATCCACTTCCCCGGCAACATCCAAGGACGGCACATCCGCGAAACGGGCGCCAAGGGCTGCTTGCTCGCCAGCGTCGACGATCAACGGCGGGCCACTGCCGAATTCCGGCCGCTCGACGTGCTTCGCTGGGAGCAACTGGCGGTCGAGGCGGGTAGCGCCGACGACGAAGATGATGTTTTGAACCGATTCCAGGCCGCCCTGGAACAACTCCTGCGCCACAGCGACGGCCGCCCGCTGGCCATGCGGGTCGAGATTCGCGGCGCGTGCCGGGCGCACCAGCGGCTGGTTTCGCAACCCGAGCGCTGGATTAACGAAGTCCGCGCGGCGGCTTTGCACCTCGCCTGCGGCCGGGTTTGGATCGAAAAGGTGCTCCTGCGCACAGCGCCTGTTCGCCGATTGGATGGCGGGCGCGCAAGCGACGGACCGCTCGGCGAGTTGCTCCAGTATATCGACGAGGTTCGCGCGGACCCGGCGGCCTTGGCCGGCCTGGGCCAGGAGCTTGCCGATCTCGCGCGCAAGCTGCCCGCGGAAATGAAGGAAGGCCCCGATCGGGTGCCGCTCGGCGACCCGGCCTGGCTCGGCGACGCCATGGTTCACGTCGAGGCGATGCTGGTGGACCGCCTGCTGGCGCTCACGGAGGAAACATGAAGATTGCGCGGCTCGATTTGCGGGCTTTTGGCCCCTTCACCGACCTGGTGATCGACCTGGATGCGGGGCACGAGGGCCTGCACATCATCTATGGCCCCAACGAGGCGGGCAAGACGTCGATGCTGCGGGCCTTGAAGCAGTTCCTGTACGGCATTTCGGCCAGGACGCCGGACGATTTTCTGCACCCCTACGCCAGCTTGAGGATCGCTGCCGCGCTGCGCGGCGGCGATGGCTCGCTCTTGAAGTGTGTCCGCCGAAAGGCCGCCAAGAACGATCTGCGCGACGCGGACGACGACGCCGTGCTCGAGCCCGCGCTGGTCGAGCGGTACCTGGGCGGGCTGGACCGCTCGGCGTTCGACTGCATGTTCGGCATCGACCACCAGGCGCTGGTCGAAGGGGGCCGCGCGATCGTGCAGGGAGGAGGCGACCTGGGCCAGACGCTGTTCGCCGCCGGTTCAGGAATCGCCCGCTTGCGCACGGTGCAACAGGCCCTGCAAACGGAGTGCGAAAAGCTCTTCAAGCCAGGTGGCTCAACGCCTCGGATCAACAAGAGCCTGGCCGAATGGCAACAGGCCCGCCGCACAGTCCGCGAATCCCAGTTGCCCAGCGCCGAATGGGTCGGCCACGACAAGGCGCTCGACCACGCCCGGCGGCGGCTGCGCGAGCTCGAAACGAAGCTCGCAGCGGACAACGCGGAAAAAGGCCGCCTGGAGCGGATCCGCGATGCTCTGCCCCGGCTGGCCGAGTGGAAAGCGATCCGGGCGCAGCTTGCCGATCTTGCCCACGTGCGGCTCCTCTCGGAACAGTTTTCCCAGCGCCGGCAGGAAGCCGTGGCCCAGTGGATCGTGGCGCGGTCCGCGGCCCAACGCGCCGACGAGTCGATCCGTGACTTGGACGCCCGGCTCGAAAGGATCGGCCCCGTCGAATCGCCCGTCGAGCTATCGGCGGAAATCGAGCAGCTTCAGCAGGATCTGGGGGCTTACAAAAAAGCCCAGCGCGACCTGCGGACGATCGTGGCCGATTGCGACGCGCTCGAATCGGAGGCGCGCCGGCTCTTGCGCGAGCTGCGCCCGGAGCTGCCGCTGGAGGCCGCCGGCAGTGTGCGCCTGACCAAACAACAACAGATCGAAATCCAGAACCTGGGCAGCCGCCAGGAGGCACTGGCCGGCAGCCGCCGGCAAGCCCAGGCCGAGTTCGACGAGGCCTCCGAGTTGCTTCGCCTCGCGCGTCAGCGCCTCGACGGCCTCGGACCGCCGCTCGACGTGCGGCCGCTGGCCGCCGCCCTGCGCCGTGCTCATGGGCAGGGGCCGCTCGACGACGACCTGGCCGCCGCGCGGGCTGGACTGCTCGAAGCTGAGCAGCAGACGGCCGCCTTGCTGGCGCGGCTGCCGCTCTGGTCGGGACCGGTCGAGCAACTGGTGCAGGCCCCCGTCCCGGCGGTCGAAACGATCGACCGCTTCGATGCCCAACTGTCTGAGGCCAAACTGTGCCTGGCCGACCTGGCCGCGCGGATCGACCGCGCCCGCACCCGCCTTGCGGACGACGAACGCCGCCTCAATCAATTGCGAATGTCGGGCGCGGTGCCGACGGAAGCCGCCCTGGCCGACGCCCGCCACCGCCGCGACGAAGGCTGGCGGCTCGTCCGTGAGCTCTGGCAGTCCGGCCAGGCCGACTCGACCGAGGGGTGGGCCTACGCGGCCGACGCCAACGCCGGCGATCTGGCCGAGGCCTACGAAGCGGCCGTCCGCGCCAGCGACGACCTGGCCGACCGCCTCAGGCGCGAAGCCGATCGCGTGGCCTCGTTGGCCAATCTCGAATCGGCCCGCCAGGCCTCGTTGGATGAGATCGCGCGGCTCGCCGCCGAGCAAGCCCACGCCGAGTCCGAGTTGAATCGGCTCGAGGCCCAGTGGTCGTCGCTCTGGAAGCCCATCGGCGTCGATTGCCTGCCGCCGCGCGAAATGCGTGGCTGGCATTCTGTCCGGCAAGAAATCGTTCAACGGGCCGAGGCAGCCGCCGCTCAAAGCGCCCAGTGCCGCTCGCTCGAAGAGCGGCTGGCCGCCGCGCGGGCCGAGTTGGGCCGCTGCCTCGAAAATCTCGGCCAGCTGCCGGCCGATCCGGACGAATCGCTGGCCGCAATCGCCGAACGCGGCTTGCAGCTGGTCGATCGTGCCCAGGCAGTGGCGGCCGATCGCTCGCAGTTGACCGGCGAGATCCGCGGACTCGAGGCACGCCGCGAAAAATGGCAAAAGATTCTGGACGACGCCGGCCGCCAGCTCGCCCAGTGGACCGCGCGCTGGGCAGCCGCCCTGGAACCCCTGGGGCTGCCGGCCGACGCGACCGCCAAGCAGGCCAACGCCGTTCTGGCCAGCCTCGATGGGTTGTTCGAAAAGCTGGACGCTGCCCAAACCTACCAGGCCCGCATCGCCGGAATCGGCCGCGACGCGGAGCAGTTCAGGCATTCTGTCGACGAGCTGGCCCGCGGCGTCGGCCCCGCCGGCCTCAGTCGCCAGCATGCTGCGCATGATGAGCCGGCCGGGCCCCCACACGAGGCGGCCCAGTTGTTGATCGACCGCTATCGCCGGGCGACCGAGGCCAGGATTCAACGGGAGACATTGCTCCGGGAGCGCGGGCAACTCGCCGATCAGCATGCCATGGCCCGGCAGGCCATCGAGCAATCGCAGGGCATGCTGGCCGCGCTCTGCCAGGAGGCGGGCTGCGAGGATCACAAGGTGCTGCCCGGTTTGGAACGCCTCTCGGACCAGGTGCGGCAGCTAGAGCGGGAAGCCGCCGCATTGGAGAGGGAGCTGCTGCGGCTTGGCGGGGGAGTATCCCTGGAGGAGTTGATCCGCTCCATCGAGCAGTCCGACGCAAGCCAGCTCGACGAGCGCATCGCCCAGCTCGAGCGGCGGATCGAGCAGGACAGGCTCGAGTACGACCAGCAGAATCGCACGATCGCCATCGAGGCCGAAGTGCTGAGAAAAATGGACTCCCGCCCGGCCGCCGCCGACGCGGCCGAGCAGGAGCAGAGCCTGCGGGCCCGGATCGAGGGGCACGTGGACGAATACGCCCGGCTGCGTTTGGCCTCGGCCGTGCTCCGCAAGGCGATCGAGCGTTACCGCGACAACAACCAGGGTCCGATCATCAAGCGGGCGGGCGAGTTGTTTGCCGAGCTGACCGCCGGCTCGTTCGCCGACCTGCGGGCCGATTTCAACGATCGGGGCGATCCCGTCCTCATGGCCGTGCGCGCGCCGCTCAACGCGCCGGGACCTGCCGCGATCGGCGTGGAGGCGATGAGCGAAGGCACGGCCGACCAGCTTTACCTGGCGCTGCGGCTGGCCGGCATCGAGACATTTCTGGACCGCAACGAGCCGATTCCTTTTATCGTGGACGACATCTTGATCAAGTTCGACAACGATCGCTCCGTTGCGACGCTGCGGGCCTTGGCCCGTCTTTCGCGCCGCGCCCAGGTGATCTTTTTCACGCACCACCAGCACCTGGTCGAGCTCGCCCAGTCCAACCTGCCCCCGGACGTCCTCTTCGTGCATCGGCTCGACGCCCTCTTACCCACGAGTGCCACTACTGGGAGGACGCGGCGTGCCGCGTCCGAGAAGCAGTGCCCGCTGCTACCTTCCGACTTCTGACTCCCGATTCCTGTCTTCGAACCCTCGTGCCACTGTCTTTGTCAGCGCAGCTTGGCCAACGAAGAACCGCCTGGCAAACCGCGGCTTGTGCGCACTCGCTTCGGGCCGAGCCGGGCGCAATCTTTTGGCCTTTTGGGCGAAGTACCATGCGGCCGGCGGGCGGACTCGGGGGGGTGGGCGCCCGCGGGCCCGGAAAACTCGACCGGAGAAAGCCCGCGGACTTGAAACCGGGCCGCCCGCTGCCTGGTATTCCTGGCACAACGTGCAACTACCAATCGCCTCACTTCCGCACGGAGACCCAGCTATGTACCCCCGCCGACTGACCGCCGCCGTCGCGTTCGCCGCAGCTTGGATGGCTTCGGCCGCCAACGCCCAGGAAGTCTTGAAGCCCAAGTTCCAGGAAGGGGCCAAGTACAAGGTCCGGGAAACCCAGGCGGTGGACCAGACGCTCAATATCGCCGGAATGAATTCGGTCACCAAGGTATCCAACACGACGACGGCCCAGACCGAGCATGGCCAGCGCGATGAGAAGGGATTATTGAGCATTATCACCACGGTCGATTCAATCGTGGCCGATTTCGACATTGGCGGCACGAAGATACACTTCGATTCGGCCGACCCAAACGCCAAGGTTGAGGGGGACGTTGCGCAACTGGTCGTGCAAGCACTGAAGGCCTCGGTGGGGCTGAGATTGACACAGACCATCGACGACCGCGGCAGGGTGCAAAGCGTCGAAGGTGTCAAGGAAGGGACGGGCCTGAACCCGGACGACCTCAAGATCGCCTTCCAACAAGACATCGATCAGTTTCCCGCCGATCCGGTCAAGCCAGGGGATAGTTGGGAGCGGACCGAAGAGCAGGCGCTCGGCCAGGGCCAGGTTTTTACTTTCCAGAGGCGCTACACGTACCAGGGCACCGTGGACAAGCTGCCCACCGTGAAGAACAGCCCGAAGCTCGACAAGATCACCGCCACCGACGCCAGCGTGGTCTACTCCATCAAGCCGGGCGGAGGGCTGCCCCTTGACGTCAAGAAGAGCGACCTTAAGGTGCAATCCTCGGAGCGGACGCTGCTGTTCGACCGCGAGCTGGGGCGCGTCGTGAAGGCCAAGTCGAGCGTGCACGTGACGGGCGACCTCACGCTTTCATTGATGGGTATGGAGCTGCCCGGCAGTCTCGACCTGAAGCTGGCACAGACGAGCGAAGAGGTAGAATGACCGCCGACGACTACGCCGTCTGCATCCGCGGTGTGACCAAGACGTTTTCCGGTCACACCGCGGTCGACGACTTGAACCTCGCCATCCCGCGAGGCAGCGTATACGGCTTCATCGGACCCAATGGATCCGGCAAGACAACCACGCTGCGGATGGTGATGCGGATTCTGCATCCCGATCGAGGCGAGATCGAGGTTCTCGGCCAGACCGGGCAGAAGGCCGCCAGCGACCGCGTCGGCTACCTGCCGGAAGAACGCGGACTGTACAAGGAGATGAAAGTCCGCGACATCTTGCGGTTCTATGCCGAGCTCAAAGGCATGCGCCGCAGCGGGCCCGCCATCGACCTGTGGCTCGAGCGGATGGGCCTGTCGGACTGGCGCGACAAGAAAATCCAGGCCTTGTCCAAGGGCATGGCTCAAAAAGTGCAGTTCATCTCGGCCGTCGTGGCCAACCCGGAGCTGGTGCTCCTGGACGAGCCGTTCAGCGGCCTCGATCCCGTGAACGTCGTAGCGCTGCGCGAGGCGGTGCTCGACCTGCGCAGGCAGGGTACGACCATCATGATGGGCAAGCTGCTGGGGCTGGTGGGCATCTCGATTACACTGGCCGCCGTTTACCTGGGAGGGGCCTACTGGGCCGCGCTGCATTACGGATTTGACCAGTTCCTTGCTCCTTACGTGCTTTTCTGGTTTCTGGTGTACCTGGTGTTTGCCGTGCTGATGTATGGTGCGCTGTTCATCGCGGTTGGGGCCGCCTGCACCGATTTGCGCGAGACGCAGAACATGCTCTGGCCCGTCATGGTCGTCGCCATGCTGCCGATGTTCGTGTGGTTGAACGTGGCCAAGGAGCCCAACAGCTCCTTTTCCACGATCGCCTCTTTTGTGCCCACCGCCACGCCGATGTTGATGCTGGTGCGGCTGGCGGTGCCGCCCGGCATCGCGTGGTGGCAGCCGGCGCTAGGCGTGCTGGGCGTGCTGGCGCTCACGCTGGTCCTGGTCTATGCGGCGGGCCGGATCTTCCGGGTCGGCATCTTGCTGCAGGGAAAAGGCGCCAGCCCACGCGACCTCGTCCGCTGGGTGATTCGAGGCTGACCACGGTCCGGGGCTGCCGGCGGCGGGCTCGCCTGGTATAGTGCGGCCGCTCGCCATGCGGCCCGAGCACGACCAGACGCCATCCCGGCAAGCAGCATGCGCCCCGAAGCCGGCCAGCTCGAAACGCGCCACGGCCGCTCGCTGTTCACGCGAAGCTGGAGGGCCGATCTGCTCCGCGCGCGAGTCGTGCTCGTGCATGGCTACGCGGAGCATAGCGGCCGCTATGGTCACGTGGCCGCCCGGCTGGCTGAAGCCGGTTTCGACGTCGACGCAGTAGACCTTCGCGGCCATGGCCTGTCGCCGGGACGGCGGGCCGTCGTCTGGCGGCTGGACGGCATCCTGGACGACCTGGGGCGCCTGGTCGATCGGGTCGGTCAGCGCGAGCCCGCGCTGCCCACTTTCATGCTCGGCCACAGCATGGGCGGGCTGATTGCGGCCCTGTTCGCCGCGCATCGTTTGCGTGAGTTGGCGGGGCTGGTTGTGAGCGGGCCGGCCTTGCGCATCGGCGCCGGCGTGCACCCCTTGCTAATCCGCTTCTCGTCGCTGCTGGGCACTGTATTGCCGACCTTGCCCACGATCGAACTCGACGACACGGCGCTGTCGCGGGACAGGGAGGTTGTCGAGGCCTATCGCGCCGACCCGTTCGTATACCATGGTCGCATGCCGGCCCGCACGGGCGCAGAGCTTTTGCGGGCCGCCCGGCAGCTTGCAGGAGAGATGGAAGCGCTGGCACTGCCGCTCTTGATCCTGCACGGGGGGCAAGACCGGCTGGCCGAGCCGGCGGGCAGCCGCGAGCTGTTTACGCGGGCCTCGTCGGCCGATAAGACGCTACGGATCTACGAGGGGCTGTATCACGAGATCTTCAACGAACCGTGCTGGGAGCGGGTGTTATGCGACGTCGTGCGCTGGCTGACCGCCCGTGCCACTCGTTGATCCGCTGATGCGCGAGGAGCTGGGATAGTGGCCGTCACGCTGCTGCGTGACGAGCCACCTCACGCCCAGCGTGAGGGCTAGTTTCGGCAAGCAGTGGCATGATATGGTGCCGGCTGTTAGAACAAGGGTGTTGCCGCTCACGGACGACTCTACGCCACCGTCCCTCGATTCAGCGTTCTCGCCATGCCGCTTGTGCCCAACGTCGCCCAGCGGCGGCTGCAACCCGAACTGATCGACCAGCCGGACCTGGACAGTTGGCGGCACGTGCAGGCATTGCGGGGCCTGGAGCGGATCAACTTCTTCAGCCGCAGCGCGGGTATTCTCTGGCCGCCGATCCGCGGGTTGGCGCTCGAAACGGGCGTCCGTCGCTTGACACTGCTCGACATCGGCACGGGCGCCGGCGATCTGCCCGTGGCTTTGTGGCGCAAGGCGCGGCGCGCGGGCATCGAGCTGGCCATCGAAGCCTGCGACATCAGCAGCCGCGCCATCGACTACGCCTGCCGGCGTGCCCGCCGTGCCGGGGCTCCCGTGCGATTCTTCCAGTGCAATGCGCTGGATGGCGATCTGCCGGGCGGCTTCGACGTGGTCACCAGCTCATTGTTTCTGCACCACCTCGACGAGGCCGCCGCCGTGCGGCTGCTGGCGCGGATGGCGGCCAGCGCCCGACGGATGGTGCTGGTGAACGACCTGCTGCGCAGCCGGGCGGGAGCCGTGCTCGCTTACCTGGCCACCAGGATTCTGACCACGTGCGACGTGGTCCACGTCGATGGTCCCCGTTCGGTCGAGGGCGCGTTCAGTCTGGATGAGGTCCGCGGCCTGTGCCGCCGCGCCCGCTTGGAGCACGTCACGCTGCGGCGGCGTTGGCCCTGCCGCTATCTGCTCACCTGGAAGCGGGCCGGCCAGCCCGAGGCATCGCCATGAACGACCGTTACGATGCCCTG
>JBBDNX010000697.1:0-11641 GCA_040877345.1 Pirellulales bacterium | reverse complement strand
ACCACCACCTGCTCGACCGGCTCCGCAAGATGACGCCCAAAGGCCGCCGCGGCGTAGCGGGCTTGAGCCCCGACCGCGCGGACATCATCGTGGCCGGCATCGCCATCATCGACCGGATCATGCGGCGGCTGAAAGTGAACCGGCTGCAGATCCACGACCGGGGCGTGCGCGACGGACTACTGTTGACGATGATCGACAAGTCGCTGGGCGCCACCAGCGAAGACCCGCACGACCAGGAGGCGGCCCTGGAGCGGTTCGCGGCCGGATGCGCGTGCGACCTGGAGCACGGCCGGCAAGTGGCCCGGCTGGCGGGACTGATGTACTCGCAGCTTATGGCTTATTACGAGCTGCCGGCCGAGGACCGCCCGCTGTTGGAAGCGGCGGCCCGCTTGCAGGACGTCGGCTACCTGATCAACTACGAGAAGCACCACAGGCACAGCTACCACTTGATTCTCAATAGCCGCCTGGCGGGATTCCAACCGCACGAGCTGGAGTTGATCGCCAACATCGCCCGCTATCACCGGGGCAGCGAGCCCAAGAAGAAGCACGAGAACTTCAGCCGGCTTTCGGCCACGGACCAGCAACGGGTCAGGCAGTTGGCGTCGATCCTGCGGCTGGCGGGGGGATTGGACCGCAGCAACACGCAGCAGGTGCAGGCAATTTCGCTGGAGCTGGTGGGCGACGAGGTGCAGATGCGCGTGCTGGCGGATGAACTGCCCGAGGTGGATATCTGGGCGGCACGCCGGCGGGCCGAACCGTTCGAAAAAGCGTTCGACTGCTCGTTGTCGATCGAGTGGCAGGATGCACGCCCCACCGCCGAGGGCCCGCTGAGCGCGGTGGAACCGAAGGCGGATTAGGGGGATAGGTCTTGGTGCTTGGGACTTAGAACTTTGAGACGAAGACTGGGGCATCCCGGCGCGCGGGGGAGACGACGAAGGGCTAAGCGGTGGGCAGCGAGACGTAGTTTAAGCGGCGTCGATCGTACGAAAGGCGTCGGCCAGGAACCGCAACAGATCGCTGGCGATCAGCGATACTTGCCCCAGTTGCTCGGCCGCCAAGTCGCCGGCCAGCCCGTGCACGTGGGTGCCCAGGCGGGCGGCCTCATACGGGGCGAGTCGCTGGGCCAAGAGCGCGGCCAAAACGCCGGTGAGCACGTCGCCCGTGCCGCCGGTGGCCATGCCCGGATTGCCCGTGGCGTTGTGGGCGGAGCGGCGGCCGTCGGTGATCAGCGTGTGATGGCCTTTGAGCACGATGACGGCCCCCCACTGGGCGGCCAGCCTGACGGCCTGGCCCTCCTGCTCGTGGCGGTCGGCATCGCGATCGAGGTTGCCGCCGAGCCGCTTGAATTCGCCCGGGTGAGGCGTCAAGAGCCGCGCGGCAGCCGGGGTCTGAAGCGCCGAGCGGCGGCCGGCCAGCGCGTTCAGCGCATCGGCGTCGAATACGCCGGTCAGCGGCAGGCTGGTGTACATCCAAGCCACCAGCTCGGTAAGCTCGGCCGACTGGCCGAGTCCCGGACCAACCGCCAGCACCGTGGCGCGGCGGGCCAGTTCGGCAATCGGCTCGCGGGCCTCGATCGTGAGGCGGCCCTCTCGATCGCAGGGCAAGGGCTGCGTCATGTACGATGGCTCGAACGAGGCCACTGTGTCGGCGCAGACCTCCGGCACGGCAAGTTGTACGAGTCCCGCGCCGCCGCGCAACGCTGCGATGCCGGCCAGGCCGGCGGCGCCGGCCATCGAGCGCGATCCGCCGACGATGAGCACGCGGCCGAAATCGCCTTTGTGGCTGTCGGCCTTGCGTGGGGCCAATCGAGGCAGGTCGGGGGTCACGGCGGATAGTCCTTACGGCTTGGCGCCGCGGGCTTGTGCGGCTTTGTGGGCGATCAGCCCGGCCAGATAACCTCCCTTGAAGCCGGCATCGATGTTGACCACGGCCACGTTGGCGGCGCAGCTATTGAGCATGCCGAGCAAGGCCGCCAGTCCTCCCAGGCTGGCACCATACCCGACGCTGGTGGGCACGGCGATCACGGGGCAAGCCACCGAGCCGCCGACGACGCTGGGCAGCGCGCCTTCCATACCGGCAACGACGACGACGGCGTCGGCGTGGGCAAACTCGTGCAGTCGCGCCGGCAGGCGCTGGGGTCCCGCCACGCCGACGTCCTGAATGAGGATCACTCGCGAGCCCATCCAGCGGACGGTATCGCAGGCCTCTTCGGCCACGGGGAGGTCGCTGGTGCCGGCCGTGATAACAGCCACGAAGCCGTGCTGTTCGCCGTGCTGTTCGCCGGGCAGCGGCGTGCGGCCGACTGGGATCCGCAGGGTGCGGCCGGTCGGGTTATAGCGCCCGGTGGGAAAGGTGGAAAGCAAGGCGGCGGCCTGGTCGGGCGAGACGCGGGTGGCCAGCACGTCGGCGCCGTCGGCCAAGAGGGCTTGGAAGATCTTTCGCAGCGATTCGACGGTTTTGTCCTGGGCGAAGACCACTTCGGGAAAACCGCACCGCCGCCGCCGGTCGAGATCGACCTGCGCTTCGCCCAGGTTGGCAATGCCCGGCGCGGCGAGGTGCTCGACGAAATCATCCACCGACATCTTTCCGGCCAGCAGGCCTTCGGCCAACCGTCGTGCATCTGGGGATTGCATTCGTTCAATCGTACCCCATGCGATTTTGTATTGCCAACCGGGCCGGCAAGTGATAGCAAGTCCTGGAACCGGTCACGAGTTACAGCTTCCTCACGCGGAGCGTGAGGGCGACGATAGTTCAACCACGGGAGCCTCGGCGTTGGGATCGCCGCGTTCAAAAGCCGAACCAAGCGACCGCTTTGCCGCGCGGCGGGGACGCCTGGTCAAGGGGCTGGCCAGGCACGGCATCGACTCTTTGCTGGTGACAAACTTCACGAACGTCACCTACCTTACGGGGTTTAGCGGGGACGACACCTGGCTGCTGTTGAGCCGGACCGACGCCATCCTGGTGAGCGACGCCCGCTACACCACGCAGTTGGGCCAGGAGTGCCCGGCACTAGGGCGCCATATTCGCCCGACGGGAACGAGCCTGGCCGACGCCGCGGCGCGAGTGGCCAAGAGCGCCCGCCTGGGCCGGCTGGGCATCGAAGCGGATTCGATGACGGTTGCGTCGCATGCCCGGCTGGCCGACAAGCTGCGAAAAGTGGCCGTGGTGCCGACGTCGGGGCTGGTCGAAAACCTGCGGCAGATCAAAGACCGCGAGGAAGTGGCCGAGATCACGCTGGCCGCCCGGCAGGCCGAGCGGGCATTTGCCGTGGTGCGCGCAGGTCTCCGCATGGACCAGAGCGAAAAGGAAGTGGCCGACGAGCTGGAACACCAGTTGCGGTTGTTCGGCGCCCGCGGCAGTAGTTTCGCTCCGATCGTGGCCGTGGGGCCGCGTGCCGCCCTGCCGCACGCCCGGCCTGGGGACGCCAGGATCGGCTCGGGCGAGTTTGTGCTGATCGACTGGGGAGCGACGGCGCGGCTGTACAAGAGCGACTTGACGAGAGTTTTGGTGACGGCTAGAATCTCGCCAAAACTCGAACAAGTATATGGACTTGTGTTAACAGCACAGCGGCGGGCCATCGAGGCGATCCGCCCTGGAGTCACCGGCCGGGAAGTGGACGCTGTCGCACGAGGGATCATTGCCGACGCGGGTTTCGGCAAGTATTTCGGCCACGGCCTGGGGCACGGCGTGGGCCTCGACATTCACGAAGCACCTCGGCTCAGCGTGGCGAATGGTTCTCCCCTGAAGGCCGGCATGGTCGTGACGGTGGAGCCGGGGATCTACCTGCCTGGTTGGGGTGGAGTCCGGATTGAAGACGACGTGCTGGTGAGCCGGGCCGGCCACCGTGTGCTGACGGACTGCCCTAAGGCACTGGAAGACGCGGTTGTCGGATAGAGCGGTTCCACGACAGGTTCCGGGCGGTGTGGGAGCTGGGGTGCGTTGAGGGATAGCAGGTCCGAGAGAGTTGGAGAATCGGCATGACCGGCCCAGCGCCCAACTCGGGCGATGTATTCGATGTGCGCAGGATTCGCCGCCTGGTCGAGCTGATGAACGAGCACGATCTGAGCGAGATCGACCTGCGCGATGGGGGGGTGCGGATCCGCCTGCGGAAGCATCGCGACGCGCAGCAGAGCATGCCGACCCCCGGACCATTGGCTGCGCCGGGGGGGGGCAGCGCGGCGGCGGCTCCCAGCGGCGCGGGGCCGACGGCGGGAGTGGACGGCTCGACGGGTGAGCACATCGCGGTGATCAAGAGCATCATGGTGGGCACTTTTTTCGCGGCCCCCAGCCCCGAGGCGGCGCCGTTCGTCAAAGTGGGGGACCACGTGGGGCCGGACACGGTGGTCTGCATCATCGAGGCCATGAAGGTCTTCAACGAGATCCCCTCCGGCGTATCCGGCCAGATCGTGGCGGTGCTGGTCGATTCCGGCGACCCGGTGGAGTACGGACAGCCGCTGTTCAAGGTCGATACCCGCCAGTAACCCAGCGAGCGTGCCGACGGCGTCGATGTTCAAGCGCATCCTGGTGGCCAATCGTGGGGAGATTGCCCTGCGCATCATTCGCGCTTGCCGGGAGCTGGGCGTCGAAACGGTGGCGATTTTCAGCGAGGCGGACCGCGGCGCGCAATACCTGGAATTGGCCGACGAGGCCTATTGCGTGGGCCCGGCGAAGGGGTCGGACAGCTACCTGAAGATCGACCGCGTGATCAGCGCGGCGGAGATCGGCAACGTGCAGGCGATCCATCCGGGCTATGGATTTTTGTCGGAGAACGCGCATTTCAACGAGGTGTGCCGCAGTTGCAACATCGATTTCATCGGTCCCTCGCACGAGGCGATGCGGCTGCTGGGAGACAAGAACGAGGCCCGCCGCCTGGCCCGCGAGGCCAACGTGCCCACGGTGCCCGGCAGCGAGGGGCTGATCGCCGACGAGCGGCAGGCCGTGGAGGTGGCCCACCGGATCGGTTTCCCGGTGTTGATCAAGGCGTCTGCGGGGGGCGGCGGCCGCGGGATGCGAGTCGCCTCGAACGACCTGGCCTTGAAGAGCGCGTTGCAGCAGGCGCAGGCGGAGGCGGCGGCGGCCTTCGGCGATCCGAGCATCTACCTGGAGAAGTACGTCGAGAATCCCCGGCACATCGAGGTGCAGATTCTGGCGGACCAGCACGGCAACGTGGTGCACCTCTGGGAGCGGGACTGCACCATGCAGCGGCGGCACCAGAAGGTGATCGAGGAGAGCCCGGCGCCGCACCTGGCCGCCAGCGTACGGGCCGAGATCTGCGCGGCGGCGGTGCGGCTGATCCGGTCCGCCGAATATACGAACGCGGGGACGGTGGAGTTCATCGTCGATCGGCAGGGACGTTTCTACTTCATCGAAGTCAACGCTCGGATCCAGGTGGAGCATCCGGTGACCGAGATGGTGACGGGCATCGACCTGATCAAGGCGCAATTGCGGGTGGCGGCGGGCGAGCCGCTGCCGTTTACTCAGGAGGAGATCCGGACGACGGGTGTGGCGTTGGAGTGCCGGATCAACGCGGAGGATCCGGCGCGGAACTTCCAGCCTTCGCCGGGCAAGATCGAACGGCTGCTGGTGCCGGGCGGGTTCGGCGTGCGGTTCGATTCGCACGTGCACACGGGATACGTGGTGACGCCCCATTACGACTCGATGATCGGGAAGCTGATCGTCCAGCAGCCCAGCCGCGAGGAGGCGATCGGTTCGATGCGGCGGGCGTTGCTGGAGCTGCGGGTGGAAGGCATCAAGACCACGGTGCCCCGCCTGTTGGACATTCTCAGCCATGCCGCCTTTTCCGACGGGCAGGTCGACACGACCTTCATCGAGCGCACCTGGCCAAGTTGATCTTTGCGGCGGCGGACGGCATGCTGGAAGTGGGACCGATCTCGGATCCAAGGGGAGTGACTTGTCATGACCACACTTTCGCGGCCGCCCCGATCCCAGAGTTCGTTTCGCCGCGTGGCGATATTGTTTGCCGGCGGTCCGGCACCCGCGGCCAACGCGGTGATCTCGACTGCGGCGGTGTCGTTTCTGCGCAACAACATCCAGGTAGTGGGCATCATGCACGGGTACGCGCACCTGGTGGAGTACCGGCCGGACCGGCCCTTGGTGGAAGGGCGCGATTACGTGGTCATCGACCACAAGATGCTGAGGCGAAGCCGCAACAGCCAGGGAATCATGATCGGCACGGCCCGGACGAATCCCGGCCGGGACGTGTCGCACCCTGATCACCTGGGAGATCCGGACCGAACGGCGCCATTGCGGACGGTGTACGACGCGCTGATGTCGCTTGGCGCCGACGCGCTGGTGTCGATCGGCGGCGACGACACGCTCAAGACGGCCAACAAGTTCAAATTGTTTCAGAACCATCTGCCCGGCGATCTGCGGCGAATACCGGTGATTCACCTGCCCAAGACGATCGACAACGATTACATGGGCATCGACTTCACGTTCGGCTATTTCACGGCCGTGGAGACGCTGGCCAGCGAGATCCGCAACCTGCTGGCCGACGCGGAGGCGGGGCGCAACTATTACCTTACGGAAACCATGGGCCGCAGCGCCGGCTGGCTGGCTTACGGCGCCGCCATTGCCGGCGAGGCCAGCCTGGTGATCAGCGTGGAGGACATCACCGGGAAGTATCGGGGCGAAGAGCCATGGTCGAACCCGGAGACGGGGCAGGTCGAGCCGCGGCCGATCATGAAGGTCGACGAAGTGGTGAGGCGGATCGTGGCGACCATGCGGGCGCGCGAGGAGGAAGAAGGCAAGGACTTCGGCGTGATCGTGATGGCTGAAGGGCTGGCGGAATACCTGCCGATGCAATACCTGGAAGGGATTGGCCGCGACGACCACGGTCACATTTCAATTTCCCAGGTGAACTTGGGCAGGAGCTTCGCCAAGTTGGTGAGCGAGGAGTATAAGAAGCAGACGGGCAAGAGCCGCAAAGTCACCGGCTTGCAGCTTGGCTACGAGGCGCGGTGCGCCAGGCCTCATGCTTTCGACGTGATGCTGGGGAGCCAACTGGGCGTGGGCGCTTATTGCGCGCTGGTTGAAGAGAACCTGAACGGAGTCATGGTATCCGTGTCGGGCCAACTGGAATTGAACTACGTGCCGTTCGAGGCGCTGGTCGACCCGCGCACGCTGGTGACGATGGTGCGTTACGTGGAACCGGGCTCAGACTTTCATCGTCTGGCCCGGTTCCTGGAAACGTACGTCAACGAGTGAAAATCGGCCCGGCCAGGTGGTCGGCGGCCTGGGCGTTACTGCAGTCTGGACAGCGCGTCCAAGGCCCTCTTGGCCTTTTCGACGCCGCCCAAGTGGTCCGCCAGTTTCTTGGCTTCCATGAGGAGGCTCAGCGACACGGTGTCATTGGAGGAGCGAGCCCGAGCGGCAGTTACTCGCCTCGCGCCCTTGCGGCGTCGGCGCCGTTTCTTTTTGGTCATGCGTGATCCGCCGTACTTGATGTTGCTCACCAGCGCGGGCGAGACCTCCACGCCCTGCGCGCCTAACGAAGCGATGACTTCCTTGGGGCCCGCCCCGGGATTTGTCTTAAGATAGTCCCGGATTGCCTGCGACTTGTTAACGCCTCCCGCGGACACGCGCCTGCGACGTTTCTTTTTCGCCATCGGATGCTTTTCTCCAAAACGAGTAAGCCCACTAGAGTAAGGCGCCTAGGATAGTTTCTTCTCACGCGCAATTCCAGTGGCCAAAAGCGGGTTTTCAGAAAAAGGCGCCTCAACGCGGCTTGCGTGCACGTGACATCTTACAGCATGACTTACTGTTGCGGACATGTGTTTCGACAGGGCCCGTGGATCCGTAGAGTGCGCAACCGGCATGAATTCGACGAAATAGTTGCCTCCGCGGGTCCGGTTCGCTTAGAGTATTGCAGTATTGATTGATCCATCCCGCACACAGTGAGATCCCTGGCATGATTTCCGATTGGATTGGAGCCGTCTGTGGTTGCCCGCGGCTGAAGCCCATGACCGCGCTGGCGGCGATTGCACTGGGCCTGGTTGCAGTGGACCTGATTCCACTGGGCCTGCCGGGCGCCAGCGAGACGGCGCTGGCCAAGGCCCCGGTGGCACTCGCCCCGGGCAAGCTTCCCAACGACAGCCGGCTG
The DNA here is from genome assembly GCA_040877345.1 of Pirellulales bacterium. Classification (GTDB taxonomy): domain Bacteria; phylum Planctomycetota; class Planctomycetia; order Pirellulales; family JAICIG01; genus JBBDNX01. The sequence continues at coordinate 3,519 of JBBDNX010000697.1, read as the reverse complement.
GGATCGTTGAAGGACTTGAACGGTTACTTTCCATTTCAACCCAGCCCGACCCCCGAAGCATGGGCCCAGCGCGCCGAGCGCGTCCGCCGGCAAACGCTGGTGGCCACAGGCCTGTGGCCCATGCCGACCGCCACGCCGGCCAACGCCGTGGTACACGGCCTGGTAGACCGCGGCGAGTACACCGTCGAGCGCGTGTACCTGGAGAGCTTCCCCGGTCATTTCGTCACGGGAAACCTATACCGTCCCAAGGGACGCACCGGAAAATTGCCGGGCGTGTTGTGCCCGCACGGCCACTGGTCCAACGGCCGATTCGTGGACCAGGGGGCCGAAGAGATCCGGCGGCAGATCGTGCAAGGAGCCGAGCGGTTCGAGAAGAGCGGCCGCTATCCATTGCAAGCGCGGTGCGTGCAATTGGCGCGGATGGGGTGCATCGTGTTCCACTACGACATGGTGGGATATGCCGACAGCCAGCAGATTCCGTCGCAAGTGGCGCACGGCTTCAGCCAGGCCAGGCCCGACATGGACCAGACCGACGCCTGGGGGTTCTTCAGCACGCAGGCCGAGCTGCGGCTGCAGAGCATTATGGGCTTGCAGACGTACAACTCGGTCCGAGCGCTCGATTGGCTGTGCAGCCTGAGCGACGTGGACGGCGAGCGGATTGGGGTGACGGGCGCCAGCGGCGGCGGCACGCAGACGTTCATTCTGTCGGCGATCGACGCCCGTCCCGCCGTGCAGTTTCCGGCCGTGATGGTTTCGACGGCGATGCAGGGAGGCTGCACCTGCGAGAACTGCGATTATCTGCGGGTGGACACGGGCAACATCGAATTGGCGGCCTTGTTCGCCCCCAAGCCGTTGGCGATGACCGGGGCCGACGATTGGACGATCGAGATCGCAACCAAGGGCCTGCCGGAGTTGAAGCAGCACTACCGCATGCTGGGCGCGGAAGAGATGGTGATGGCGGCGCCTTTGAACCACTTCAAGCACAACTACAACTACGTCAGCCGCGGGGTGATGTACAATTGGTTCAACCGGCACCTGAAGCTCGGCCATGAGGACCCGATCGTCGAGGAGGATTTCGAGCCGTTGAGCGTGGCCGAAATGACCGTCTGGACGGAGGGTCACCCGCGTCCCGCCTCGGGCGAGGATTATGAGCGGAGCCTGCTGGCCGTGATGACAAACGACTCGGAGCGGCAGATCAGGGACCTGGAGCCCAAAGATGCGCCGTCGCTGGAAAAGTACCGCCAGGTGATCGGCGGCGCAGTGGACGTGATGATCGGCCGCGGGGTGCCCGCCGCCGGCGCCGTGGAGTTCGAAGCCAGCGAGGAAGCCGATCGGGAAGGCTTTCGGCAGTTCACCGGCTTGCTGCGCCACGCGGCGGCCGGCGAAGAGCTGCCCATGGTGTTCCTGAAACCCGCTCAGTGGAACAAGCGCGTGGTGGTCTGGATCAGCGAGGCTGGAAAGGCCGGCCTGTACGACACGGGGGGCCAACCGCTGGCCGAGATTCAGGCGTTGCTGGCCGCCGGCTCCGCGGTGGCCGGAGTCGACTTGTTGTACCAAGGCGAGTTTCTGACGGACGGCCAGCCCGTGAAGAACCGGACCGTCGATACTCCCCGGCAGTTCGCAGGGTTCACGTATGGGTACAACCATCCGCTGTTTGCCAAGCGAGTACACGACATCCTGAGCGTCGTCTCGTATATCAGAAACCATCCCGAGCAGCCGGAGCGAGTCGACCTGGTGGGTCTCGACGGCGCCGGACCGTGGGTGGCCGCCGCCTGCGTCCAGGCCGGTCGTGCGGTGGATCGGACCGCAGTGGACACGGCGGGGTTCCGGTTTGCCTCGCTGACCCGCTTCGACGACGCCCATTTTCTGCCCGGGGCGGTGAAGTATGGCGACCTGCCGGCGATCCTGGCTTTGTTGGCGCCTGGCCGGCTGTGGCTGGCCGGCGAGGGAAGCGATGGTCTGGGGCTGGTCGAGGCGGCCTATTCCGCGGCCGGCCAGGCCGATGCCCTGGAGCGGTACGAGGGAGACGAGCCGTCGGAGGCCCAAGCGGCGGTCGATTGGTTGTTAAAAGGTTAGCAGGCCACCGCGGACAGAACCGTAGGCACCACCTGCACGTCCGGCCCAAGCGGCCGTCGATCGGCTGTTCAAAGCTAGGGCTGGCCACCGGCGGGTGGCTGCTCGGGGGTGGGCGGCGTCGCGGGGGATGGGTTGGGCCGGTCGCCGCGGCGGCGGATGACGGCCTCCAGCGCGCGCTCGATCTCGTTGAAGTCGGCCAGCCCGTCTCCGTCGGCATCCAGACGCTCGAAGGCGCGCTGGAGGAACATCGGCAGCTCGTCGCGCTGGAGCTTGCCGTCGCCATCCGTATCGGCCTGGCGCAGCCGCTGGAGGAGCCGACTGGGGTTGATGGTGCCGGCGGCCGGGGGGGGCGGCGTGCCAAGCAGTTCGCGCGGTCCCACCAAGCCGTCGCCGTTGCGGTCGAGCTTTTTCAGCTTTTCGACGGCCCCTTCGATTTCTTCCGCCGAGAGCCGGCCGTCGCCGTCGGAATCGAGCGAGGCAAAGACGAGCAGCGCGAACCGGGCGTCGCCCATCGGCATCGGTTGGGCAGGGTCGGGATTGCCAAACAATCTTTGGACAAGACCTCGGGCGGCCTTGAACTCGCTGATGCTGAGGGCCTGGTCGCCATCGGCGTCGGCCCTGCGGAGCAGGCGGGAGAACCGCTGGCGATGAGGCTGGGGCACTTCGTCCTCGGTCAAGCGGCCGTCGCCGTTGACGTCCATTCTCCGGAACAACGCCTCGAGGTCCTGGGGGCGGAGCCGCGGCCGCTGCTCGGATGCGGCCGGCGGCACGGGCTCGCCGTCGTTTGGCTCGTCGTTCAAGCCGGCGGCGAACTCGCCCAGGTCGAGCTTGCCGTCGGCATCCTTGTCAGCGTTGCGGAGCAGCCGCTGGAACAATCGGCGGTGCTCCTCGCCGGCTTCTTCCCGCGTCAGCAGGCCGTCGCGGTTGGCGTCGATGGCTTCGAACGCCTGCCGGGCGGCGTCGGGCGCCGCCGGCGCAGGTTCGTCGGCCTGGATCGCCCCGGGCGCCAAGAGAACAACGAGCGATGCTATCAATCGGGTCGATCGGGCTGGCATGGACTGGTCCCTCCCAAATTGGTCGTGGCACCCCGCAGCCATGATAGCAGACCGTGAACCAGGCGACCTTGCCCATTCTGTCGGGCGGCCCTATAATCCGCCCCCGGTTTCTGCCGGTGGTAGCGAACCTGTGGAGAGCATCCGCCGTAGGAAGTCGGCTGGTTGAGCGAACGCCACAGCGCCGCCACAGCGCGACCGGGCGTTGCCTCCGGTCAGCAGGGCACGATGCCTTTTCACCGCGAGGTCCGTCGCCACGGCGGTGGCTGCTAGCAACACCGTGGCCGGCAAAGTTGTCGTAGCTGTCGGGATAGGGGTTGGCGGCACAAGGCTCTGCTATCTGGAATGGTTCAAAGAGCGGCGCCGCCTTGGCCGATGGAATACCAATGGA
>JBBDNX010000696.1:0-2117 GCA_040877345.1 Pirellulales bacterium | reverse complement strand
CTTCGACCAAGTCGCTGCTGCTGCGGCTGGAGACCGACGACGGCACGCTGGGCTGGGGCGAGACGCCGCAGCGCTACCTGGGCGAGCAGATGACCGGCCGCGAAGGCCTCGAGCTGCGATCGCTGCTGGTGGGCCGCGATCCAACGGCGATCGAGGCCCTTTACGCAGCCGGCAATCTCGACGGCGAGCATTTGCAAAGCGCCGTCGAGATGGCCATGTGGGACATCCTAGGCAAGGTCTGCCGGCTGCCGTTGTATCGGCTGCTGGGCGGGCTGGTGCGCCGCGAGATCGAGCTGGCCGCCTGCATGGGCATCCGGCCGCCGGACGAGGCGGCGGCGATTGCCCGGTTGTACGTCGAGCAGGGCTACACGACGCTCAAGACCAAGGCCGGCCGCGATCCCGAAGAAGACCTGGCGATGGTCCGCGCGATTCGCAATGCGGTCGGCCGCCGGCTGCGGTTGCGAATCGATCCGAACACGGGCTATTCGCCTGAGGTCTGCCTGCAACTGGCGCGCGACTTGGAAGCGTACGACCTGGAATACTTCGAGCAGCCGATGGGCGAGGCGCTGATCGAAGACTCGGCCCGCATCCGCGCCATGACGCGGACGCCCTTGGCCCTTAACGAGTCGGTGACCACGATGGCGGCCGTGCTGGACATCCTGGCGCTCAAGGCGGCCGATTACCTGCTGCCCGACACGTACCAGTGCGGCGGCCTTTGGGCCGTGAAGCGAATTGCCGAGGTGGCCGAGGCGGCACGCGTGCCCTGCATCGTGCACTGCGCCCACGACCTTGGTCCCAAGACGGCTGCCATGCTGCACCTGGCGGCGTCGACGGCCAATTTTCCGCTGGCCAACGACTGCACCTATTACGGCCTGGAAGACGACGTGCTCACCGAGCCTTTTCAGATCCACGGCGGCCGGATGGCCGTGCCCGAAGCGCCCGGTTTGGGCATCGACGTTTCGATCGCCAAAGTCAGGCAGTACCAGACCGCGGCATCGTGTTAGTGCGTGCCACTGCTTGGAGGCTGCGGTGCGCCCGCTACACTTCTTCCACCCAGGCGAGGTCGGGCACCAGGAGGTAGGCGCTCTGGTTGGTGGCCGCGGCGGCGGAGGCGAATGTGTCGGGGTTGAGCGCTTCGCCCAGGGCGGCCAGCGAACCGCGGGTGACAAAGCCGGTGGGCCGCCCGGCACTGACGATTTCGACCCGATTGACGTTCTCGCGCTGGAAGTACTCGTAGAGCGTCTGGACCGTGGTGTCCTCCTCATAGTGTGGCACGTCGGCCACGAGGGCCTCTTCCACGGGCTTCGACGAGAGCGGATCGGACAAGAGCCGTCCGAGCAGCTCGCTTTCAGACACGGTCCCCAGCAGCTTACCGTCGGGATCGACCACGGGCAGGATGGATAAACGGCTGTCGCGCATGAATTCCGCGGCGGCCGCGAGCGTCTCGCGCTGGCTGAACGAGACCACGTTGGACGTCATTACGTCGCGGGCCAGCGCGCTGCGCAACGGGTCGATGGCCACCAGAATGCCGCTGCGGTCGCCGGTGACCGCCTCGACGGCGCCCGCGGCGACTGCCTGGTTGCGACCCGACTGCTTGGCGGCCAACAGCGGCTGCTCCGCCAGGTCGAGGGCCTCTTCGGCAGTGAGCCCCGGCACGAGCTGCGCCACGCCGAAACTGGCCGTGAGGCGGACCTCGATTCCATCGACCTCGATGGCCAAGTCGGCGAGCGCCGCGCGCCAGCGTTCGGCCCGGGCGAGCGCTTCGGGTTCGGAGCTTTCGGCCAAGACCGCGGCGAAGCGGTTGTCGCCGATGCGATGCCAGTGCGTTTTGTCGCCTGCCAGCCCTTCCAGTCGCCGGGCCACCGACACCAGCACCTGGTCGCCGAATGGCCAGCCGTAAAGGTGATTGACCCGGCTGAAAAGGTCCAGGTCGGCCAGCACGCAGGCGGCGCTGCGCCGCCGCCCGACCCCGGCCAGTTGCCCCGCATCGAGATGACGCCCCAGGAGGGGGTGTAGGCGCAGAGCGCGTTGTTCGACGCCGGCGCCCGACCGGAGGACCAGGTCTCCTCCGCCAGCCCGAAGCTGGCGAAGCTGGCCGCCGTCGCCGTGCCCGAGCC
>JBBDNX010000695.1:9828-11690 GCA_040877345.1 Pirellulales bacterium | reverse complement strand
ACGACTACTACCAGCCCGAAGCGTACATCCCGCAGCGCGACATCTACATCGAGAAGGACGCCTCGATCAACCAGGAGATCGACCGCTTGCGGCTGGCCTCGACCAGCGCCCTGGTGAGCCGCAAGGACGTGATCATCGTGGCCAGCGTTTCCTGCATTTACGGCCTGGGGTCGCCCGAAGACTACAAGGCCATGACGGTGGGGCTGCGGCGGGGCCAGTCGGTCGACCGCGACGCGGTGCTCTTGAAGCTGGTCGACATCCAGTACGACCGAAACGACGTCGATTTCTCGCGAGGCAAGTTCCGCGTGCGGGGCGATTGCGTGGAGCTCTGGCCCTCCTACGAGGAGTTCGGCTGGCGGATCGAGTTCTGGGGCGACGAGGTCGAGCAGCTCTCGACGATCCAACCGACCAGCGGCGAGGTGATCGAGCGGCACGACGAGCTGTTCGTCTATCCGGCCAAGCACTTCGTGATGCCGGAAGACCGCATCGCCGCGGCCATCGATGCGATCAAGCGCGAGCTGGAGGAGCGGCTGGCCCTCTTGAAAGACCAGGGCAAGCTGCTCGAGGCGCAGCGGCTCAATGCCCGCACCCGATTCGACATCGAGATGATGCTCGAAGTGGGCTACTGTCCGGGCATCGAGAACTACAGCCGCCCGCTGAGCGGCCGGCCGCCGGGGGCCCAGCCCCAGACGCTTTACGACTACTTTCCCAAGGACTACCTGTTGTTCGTGGACGAATCGCACGCCACCGTGCCGCAGGTCCGCGGCATGTTCGCCGGCGACCATAGCCGCAAGACCACGCTGGTCGAGCACGGCTTCCGCCTGCCCAGCGCCTTGGACAACCGGCCGCTGAAGTTCGAGGAGTGGCAGAGCAAGATCGCCCAGGTGGTCTATGTCTCCGCCACGCCCGGCCCGTACGAGCTGGAGCAGACCGGAGGCGAGGTGATCGAGCAGGTCATCAGGCCCACCGGCCTGTTGGACCCGGTGATCGAGATCAGCCCGGCCCGCGGCCAGGTGCCGCACCTGCTGGAGCAGATCCGCGCGCGGGCGGCCGTGAGAGAGCGGGTGCTGGTCACCACGCTCACCAAGCGGCTGGCCGAGGACCTTTCGTACTACCTGACCGAGCAGAACGTCCGCTGCAAGTGGCTGCACAGCGAGCTGGACGCCTTCGAGCGGGTGGAGCTGCTGCGCGATCTGAGGCAAGGCCGCTTCGAGGCGCTGGTCGGAGTGAACCTGTTGCGCGAGGGGCTCGACCTGCCGGAGGTGTCGCTGGTGGCCATTCTCGACGCCGACAAGGAAGGCTTTTTGCGCAGCGAAACCTCGCTGATGCAAACCATCGGGCGGGCCGCCCGCAACGTGAACGCCAAGGTGATCCTGTATGCCGACGTGGTGACCGGCTCGATGCAGCGAGCGGTGGAGGAAACGCTGCGGCGGCGGGCGATGCAGGAAGTCTACAACCGCGAGCACGGGATTACGCCGGAGACCATCAAGAAGAGCATCCGGGCCGGCATCGAGGCCGAGGCGGCCGCCCATGTCCGGGCCAACGCGGCCGTGGGGCGGACCGACGAAGAGTCGTACGTGACCGAGGAGTACCTGGCCGAGCTGCAGTCGGAGATGGTGGCGGCGGCCGAGGCGCTGGAGTTCGAGCGCGCCGCCGCCCTGCGCGACCGGATCGAAGCGATGCGGTCGTCGATCGGCCGCAAGATCGACGAAGTATCAACACAGCCGGCAGCCAATGGCGGCCGCCGCCGCGGCAAAGCCGGCGCCAGGGTGCCCCGGCCCAAGCGCCGGTAAGGCGTTAAAGTAGCCCTCACGCTCCGCGTGAGGTGGCTCGTCACGCCCCAGCGTGACGGCTACCACGGC
>JBBDNX010000695.1:0-9818 GCA_040877345.1 Pirellulales bacterium | reverse complement strand
GGCGCCGTGTGGAGCCCTTTCTTATCAGCGTGCCAAATCGGCCTTGGCTGGCAAAGACGGCTCGAACTACTCGGGGGCCTCTTCGCTGGCTTCGTCTTCGGTCGGTTCGTCGGTCTCGACGGGCTCGTCGCCTTCGATCGGCGCGGTCTCGTCGGCCGGTGCTTCATCGGTCGTCTCGTCGGCCGGTTCGTCAGCGGGTTCGTCAGCGGGTTCGTCAGCGGGTTCGTCGACCGGCATGTCGGTGCCCGTGTCGTCGATGCCCATGTCGTCGGTTTCGCTGCCGGTATCGGCGGGTGTGGTGGCCGCATCGTCAACGGGCTCGTCGACGGGCGGCTTCTCGCAGCCCGTGGTGAACAAGCCCAGACTCAGCAACATGGCCAACAAAGCAAGTCTCTTCATATCAACACCTTTCGTGGGTTGAAGGCGGCCCCTAGCCGGCATCGGCAAGGGCCGCTGTTCGCTCTCGCGCCTTATCGCCCGGAGGTCGATCCTGCCGCAATGTTTCGATAAAGCGTCACTCAAATAGAGCCGAATGCTTGGGGTTTTATTCCCGGCTGGGTAGAATTTATAAAGGCACGGCGCGCTGTTCGGCCATCTTTTCCACCCGCCGCCGCCAAAATCGGGAATATTCCGCGTCTTTGCAGCCTCTTACGAGTCAGGCGGATCATGGCGGATAGCGTACCGGCTTCGCACAGCGCAACAGCTTTGGATGGCGGCCCCGTTTTGGACATTGCCAGTCTGGTCGCCGAGCACCACGCCGTGCTGTATCGATACGCCTATCGACTGACCGGCTCGGTCTCGGACGCCGAGGACCTGACACAGCAAACGTTCCTCTCGGCACAGCTCAAGCTGGACCAGTTGCGCAGCTCGTCCAGCGGAAGGCCGTGGCTGTTTGCGATCTTGCGGAATTGCTACATCAAGACCAAGCGGACCCAGTCGCCGTTGACGGCCGCCAGCCTCGACATGGACATGAACAGCGTCCCCGACGAGCTGCCCGCCGAATCGTGGATCGACCAGGAAAAACTGCAGGCCGCCATCAACGAGCTGCCCGACGAGTTCAAGCTGGTGCTCTTGTTGTTTTACTTCGAGGAGTGCTCGTATCGCGAGATTGCCGAGCGGTTGTCGCTGCCCGACGGCACGGTGATGAGCCGGCTCTCGCGGGCCAAGAACCACCTGCGTGCGAAACTGTTTGAACACGACTTCCAACCCTCGATGGCCAGTCACCCGGTGGCCCACGAGCGAGGTTGAACTGCCATGGACCCGCGTTTTCCAGGCCAGCCCACGCCCGACGAACCGGTCTACGATCCCAAGACCGGCGCCCGCCGGCGGGCCGACCCCCGCAAGCGCATTGACGAGCCCTGGGACGCGGGCCACGACCTCCCCGACACCGGCCACGCCCACTGGACCGACGCAACGCCCAACTTCGACGCCGCCTTCAGCCAGGCAATGCACGACCTGCCCCTGCCGGCCGGCCTGGCCGACCGGATCCTCGACCGCTTGAACGCTCCGGCCAGTGCTCAACAGGCTGCCGGTGCTCAACAGGGCGCCGATGCTCATGCTCAACATACAGCCGAGCCGATCATCGAGAACCTTCCCGAAGACCCAGCGCAGGCCGCGACTCTACCGCACGCTGCTTCACCAGCAGCGGACATCTTGCCGATTCAATCGGGGCTGCCCGTTGAATCCGGCCGCGCCGCCAAGCGGCAACGGCAGCCATTCCGGCGGCACAGTTTGCTGGCGGGGCTGGCGGCCACGGCTGCCGCCGCCGCCGCGGTTTTCCTCCTGTCGGGCTGGCTGGAGCCGGAGCCGGAAGTCTGGGGGCCGGAACGGGTGATGCAGGCCGCCCACGACTTCGTACCGCCGGAACCAGTGGACGATTGGGCCCTGGCAGCCAAGGCTCCTCCGCCGCAGAAGTTCGCACCGCCTCGCAACGTGAAGACCTCCGGCCAGATTCGCTGGCGCCAGGTCAGAGGAACGTTTCTGGGCCGCCCGGGGGCGGCCTATGAGATTACCAGCCCCAGCGGCGCGCGGGCCGTCCTGTATGTGCTCAAGCTGCAGGCATCAGGCGCGGCGCCCCGGTTCACGGGGCTGCCGGCCGTGCCGCCGCCCCCCCTGGCGACCGCCAACCGCACCACGGCTGCCTGGGCCGCCGGCGGAAGGCTTTACGTGATGGTGGTCCAGGGCGGACCCAACGATTATCGCAGCTTCTTCCGCGCCCAGAGCCTGGCCTGAAGTCAGACTGGAGGCTGGAGACCGGAGGCTGAAGGAAGAGGGACGACGAAGACTGGGGCACGCTGATCGCTTTTGGTGGGTCGGCACGTAGCGGAATTCGCCAGAATTCCGGCCGCTCCCCATTCCACCAGAACTCTGGCGAGTTCTGCTACGGGGGCGAGCTCTGCTACGCGTGCTTCAGGCAAGCGCGGCAACTGGGCCATAACTGGCTAATCCGGCGGTGGTGAAAACGCCGAAACGGATGAATAGGTCCACGCTATCCAGGAGCTGAGCGATGAAACGAGCTGCCTTGCTGCTTGCTATCGGACTGGCGACGGGCGTCCCCACGGCCCAAGCCCAGCGGCCCACACGACCGCAGGCCGCAACGCCGGCTGCGCGGCCGGCGGCCGATCGTTCGCTCGGCGCGCCGCCGACCACGGTCGAGGTTTGGCTTTACCAGGAAGAGCTGCGGCGGCGGGCGGACCCGCGGGTGGCCGTGCGTGAAAAGGCCGAGTTCCGCAGCCGTGAGCGGCAACGTCGGATCGCTTCCCGCAAGTGGTTCGGCCTGTCGAACTCGCGGCCGATCGTCAATCCGACTCCGCTGCACGGCCCCTATTCGCCCGCTTGGACCGCCCACCCCATGTGGCCCTACCAATGGAGCGGCCAAGCCGGCTCGGTACACGTGCAGACCGTTCGCCGTCCGGTATCGGGCTCGGTCCTCGGCCTCTGGTAAATCGGCTCGTCCTCGCGACGGCCTGGCAGAGACGCCCCGGGTTCCGGCGAAGTCGGCCGAGGCCCGAATTCTGGCGCTCTGCGGCTGCGAGAGAGTTTCAGTTCTCGGTTTTCGCCGGCGCCGGCCACTTCAGGTGCTGGTGCAAAAACTCGAACGTGCCCACTCCGTGGATGGTGTGCGGGCCGTCGAAGAACTCGATGGTCGCCCGGTCGGCGATCTTCAAGTCGGCATACAACAGCCGCACCTTGGCAAACTCGTACGCCACCCATTCGTCGGGCGCCACGGGGTCGCGTTGGCCGCGCTCGACCATAAAGGGGCGCGGAGCGATCAAGCCGGCCATCTCGGCGTAATTGTAGGTGTTGCCCAGGTCGAACTCGAAGATCTCGTACTCGCCGGTCCCCACGTAGCTGTAAGGCGACCGGGTGGACGTGTTCTTCCAGATCCACTCGTTGAAGTCGGCCGAGCAGATCGAAAGGCAGTAATCGGTCACAATCGCCGGCACGCGCATGGCCGTCTTGCCCCCATACGACAGGCCGTAGAAAGCGATCCGCTCGGGATCCACCATCGGCAGGGTTTCCAGCCAGTCGACCGTCTGCTGGTGCTGCGGCACGATGGTCGAGAACAGCGTTTTCCGCAGCGGGTTGCTCTTGCGCTGCAGGCTGCGGAAGCGGTCGGTGAAGATGTACGGATTCTGCGGAGAATACGTGATGAAGCCGCGCTCGGCCAGCCGCACGGCATACTGGTTGTAGGCCGGATTGTTGATCTTGGGGTCCGCCACGTCCCGCGGACGCCCTTCCAGGCCGTGCTGGCACACGACGACCGGCCGCCGCTCGCCCGGCTTGAGATCCTTGGGCATCAGCAGGATGCCATAGGCGAAGACATCCGGAAACACGTCGAGCATCACCTCGTAGCCGGTGTACTTGGGCTCGTCGTAAACCTGGCGGCTCCGGGGGTTGGCAGGCAGCAGCGGCTGGTCGAAACGCCCGATGACCTCGTCGTAGAAAACCTGCCGGTAGGGCTGGCTGGTTTCCTGCCACTTCTCGACCGAGCGGCTGGCGCGGTCGGCCTTGGACCAGAACTCGCGGCGCGTGTATTCGCCCTCGTGCATCAGGTACTGCGTGTGGGCGATCATCTCGTCGAGCTGCCGCTTGAGCCGGGGCTGCGGATCGAACGACTCACGCAAGTGACTGGGCGGGGCCGACAAAGCGGCCAGCCGCGCGCCGGCCGCCAAAGAGGTGAGAAACTTCTCCAGGGCCTTGGCGCCGCCGAACGGGGCGTCGGCTCCCTCATCGACCAGGTGCACCGTGGGCTGGGGCTCCAGTCCCTTGACCAGCTCGGCCGCGCGGGCCAGCTCGGCGGCGGCATTGGCGCTTTCGGGCCGCACAAGGCGGCCGGGCGCCGCCCCGCCCCGGCCGTCACGAGGCTGGGGTGGTCCATCGACCTGGACCGCGCGGTTGTTCTCGACCACCAGCGCCCGCGGAGCGATCAGGCTGGCCAGTTCCGCGTCGCCGAACTCATCGAGCAGGGCGAAGACGTTGCGGTAGATCGGTTCCTGCCAGACATTCTGCCGTGAATCGAAATAGCCGCTCACCCCCGCCACGTCGAACCGCGTGTCCAAGGCTGCGGCATACAGGGCCACCAGCCCTCCCTCGCCATAGCCGAAAACGCCCAGGGGCGATCCGCCGCCGCCGGCCTCGGCCGCCAGCCAGTCGGCCAGCGCCAGCACCTTCTGCACTTCGTAGCCGATTGTATGGCGGCCCATTTCGAAGGCGGGGCGGTAGGCGAACTCGCGGTGCGGTTGATTGGTGCGGCGAGCGCCGGCGGCGGCAATGGAATACGTGTCGGCCCGATCGATCAGCACCGGCACGACCACGCGGCAGCCGCTCTCGGCCAAACGGCGGGCGAACTGCGACTCAGGCTCGATTCCCGGCACGAGGCCCGCCAGCATCTCGGGCGTCTGGTCGGCGTCGGGGATCGCGACCACGTCGGCCAGCGCTGGATTCTTGGTCGGCTTGAGCAACAACCCCTCGCCCGAAACTCCCCGGAGCACCGGCCAACGGACGGCATAGACTTCGAAGCCCTCGCCGCGGCCGACCAGCGCCGGGCGGCTGGTGCTTTCGAGGAGCTGGAGGCCGTCGATCGGCTCGCGCGGGTCGAAGGCGCCGATGATCCTGGCCAGGCGCGAGCGGTTGGGCGCGACCGAGGCGTCGTAGTTTTCGGCCGACGAAGTGTCGCGGTTCCAGAACCGGCCGCGGCGCTCGACCGAGGCCTCGATTTCGCGGAGCAGGAAGCGGTCGATGCCATCGACCATGGCCGACGCCGCATCGCCGGTCAACTCCAATGGTGCTGTGCCCGGCACCGGCTCGGCGGCCGGCGAGCCGGTGACAACCAACAACAACCCCACCAGCGATATCGACGTTCGGCAGGCACGCGTCATGGAAGTGGTTCCTGAAAAACGGGCACTCGGAGCGGCCGTGCCCCTGCGGAGCGAGCGACGGCGGGCCAGACCCTGGACAACGGCAATCAACACGGTCTCAAATCAATACAGTCTCAGACGGTCCAATCCTCAACAAAGTTGCTGCCCGCCGGGGGCCGGTTTATGATTTCGGTGACACAACTATAATCGCTCAACCGCGAGGAGCAACCAATGTCCCACCTCCGCCGGCTCGACCGCAGGAGTTTTCTTCAGACGACCGGCATCGCGCTGGCCGCGGGCGGCCTGCACGCCGCGGTTGCCCGCGCCGGGGCCGACGAGTCGGCCCGGCCCTACAAAAAAGCGGTCAAATGGGGAATGGTCCAGACCGACGGATCGATCCTGGACAAATTCAAGCTGCTCAAGCAACTGGGATTCGACGGCGTGGAGCTGGACGCCCCCAGCAGCCTGAACAAGGACGAAGTGATCCAGGCCCGCGACGAGACGGGGCTGCCGGTCCACGGCGTGGTCGACTCGGTGCACTGGCGCGACACGCTCTCGCACCCCGACGAAGCGGTCCGCGCGGCGGGAGTCAAGGCGCTGGAGGAGGCCCTGCGGGACGCAAAGTTCTATGGCGGCACCACCGTGCTCCTGGTTCCTGCGGTGGTCAACAAGCAAGTCTCTTACGCCGACGCCTATACCCGCTCCCAGGCCGAAATCAAAAAGGTCCTGCCGCTGGCCGCCGAGCTGGAGATCAAGATCGGCCTGGAGAACGTCTGGAACAACTTCCTGCTCAGCCCGCTGGAGACCGCGCGGTACATCGACGAGCTGGAGTCGCCCCAGGTCGGCGCTTACTTCGACGTGGGCAACGTGCTGCGCTATGGCTGGCCCGAGCACTGGATCCGCATTCTGGGCCCGCGGATCCTCAAGCTCGACGTCAAGGAGTACAGCCGCAAGAAGCAGGAGGAGGAGGGCCTGTGGAAGGGATTCGAAGTCGAGCTCTTGGAAGGCGACTGCGACTGGCCGGCGGTCATGGCCGCCTTGCGCGACATCGGCTTCGAAGGCTGGGGCACGGCCGAGATCCCCGGCGGCGGCCCCGACCGGCTGCGGGACATCGCCGCCCGCATGGACCGCATCTTCGCCAGTTAGCAAAGTAGCCCTCACGCTCCGCGTGTGGAAGCTCGCCCCTTCCTTCAGGCCCACTCGACAGGCTGCGGCTGAACCGTGTCGGCGGGCCGGCTGCCCGCGTCCTTGCGGCCGCTGCCTTCCAGGCGGCTGATGGCCCGCACGCTCATGTCGTGGTCGCAGACGATCTGGCAGCTCAGCCGCACGCCGCTCAAGCCCCGCGCCGCCAGCACGGTCTTTTCGGCCACGGTCATCCGTTCGGGCTCGCCCGACACGAACTCGACGCGGCAGGTGGTGCAGCGGGCGTTGCCCCCGCAGGCGTGCAACTGATCGATGCCCGCCTCGTCCTCCAGCGCCAGCACCATCCGTTTGCCTTGCGGCACTTCGAACTCGCCCACCCCTTCGACTGTAAGCTTTGGCATGCCGGGCATCCCTTCTTCAAAAACCGCGGTTCGTGGCGTAGGCGCATTATTCCAGCCGGCCGCAAGGGCGGCAAGGCGGTTGATCAACGGCCCGCCGGGGCGCTACACTAGGGACGTGACCCGAGCTTGCTGTGTAGCTTGGCCTCGGCAGAAAGGCTGACTGATGCGCGTTCGTATGATTCCACGCCGCGTCGTTTGGATGGTCCTGGCCATGGGTGCAGCCCTGCTGCCTTGTGCCGGTCCCGGCCGCTTGCAGGCGGCCGAAGCGTTGACCCGCGGGGTCTACGACCGGGTGCTCGAGTTAGTGCGCCCTGAAGGCATCGATCAGCTCGTCGGTGAGATCCCCTGGGGAATCGACCTTTGGCAAGCGCGGCGGCAAGCGGCGGCCGAGGGCAAGCCCATCCTGCTCTGGGAGATGGACGGCCATCCGCTAGGCTGCACGTGAAACAACGGCGTGGCGGGCCGTGCGCTCGCCTTCGCCGATCCCGAGATCATCCGCATGGCCAGCCACGATTTCATCCCGGTCGCCGGCGACGACTGGTACCAGCGCCGGCGGCAAGACGCCGAAGGGGAGTTCTTCCGATCGGTCGCCGATCAAGGGCCGCGCAAAGGCGCTGGCGGGGCGACGCGGCAAGGCATCTACTGTTTGACGGCCTCGGGCAAGCTGCTGGCCTACAAAAATGCCGGGCAGAACCCGCAAGTCATGCGCGAGGTCTTGCGGGACGCCTTGGTCGCCTGGAACCGCCTGCCCAGCGACGAGCGGCGCCCCGGCGCGGTCGAGATACCACCACTCGAAAGAGCCGACGATCGCTACACCCGCACCCTCGCCGAGGGGGGGCTGGTCGTCAACGTTTACACCAGGGCGCTGGAGCGCAACGAAGACCGCACGCTGGAAACCTGCTCTACGCGCGGCACAGGCTACGAGGGGTTTGCGACGGCCCTGGATCACCTCTGGCTGACTGAGGCCGACGGGCGTTCGCTCCTGCCCGATTCGCCGCGGGAGGGGCAGGCATACCCGCTCGCCCCGCGTATCGCCGAGCGAATCTTGCGGTTCCACCTGGTCGACAACACCCGTGGCGAGCCGCCCTTCTGGCGGGCCGACGACATCCGCTCTTCGCGATTGACCGTCGAAATCGAAGCAGTCACGCCCGAACAGGTCCGCTTGCGGTTGGAAGGCCAGGCCCTACTGGCCACCGACGCCGACCCCGCCCGCGCCGAGCGCGGCTACGACGCCAGCCTGCTGGGTTGGATCACGTTCGACCGCAAACGGCAGATCGACGCGTTCGATATCGTGGCGCTCGGCGAGCACTGGGGCGAAGGGCCCTACACCCGCGGCGCCCGTCCGGGGCGGACCCCGCTGGCCATCGTCATGCAACTGACCGCGGGCGACAGCCCGGCCGACCGCGTGCCGCCGGCCGCGATGCGCAATCCGCAGGAGTATCTCTCCCCTTCAAGGTAGTCTCCATGGCGGCAGCTCAACGCTGAAAGATGGGCAACCAGTCCTGCGGCACTTGCAGGATCAGCGTCGCCATGGCCGTGCCGTACTCCGCGCCGATGGCATCGCTCCAGGAGCCATCCGAGTTCTGGTGGGCGACCAGTTCGTCGCGGATGGCCGGGTACCAACTCAGCCAGGCCGCGTCGCCCGCCTGCCACATCACCTGCACGGCATAGTAGTGCCCGTACAGGTAGTAGCTTTCGCGGTGATACGAGTTGCCGCTGGGCACAAAGCGCGCCATGTAGGCCAGGCCCCCTTCGACCGCGGGGCCTTCGTAGATGCCGGCGCCGTTCAACGCCGCCACCCCCGCCGCCGTGCGGGCAAATCCGCTCTCGCCCCCGACGGCGGCCTGGTACATGAACCCGCCGTCCTGGTTCTGGCAGCGTTCGATATAGCCCACGGCCCGATCCATGGTTTCCTTCGGCACCGAGAGCCCCGCGTTGCGGGCCGCCCGCAGTGCCATCACCTGGCTGACGGTCACCGAGATGTCGGCCTGCTGCTCGCGCTGCGGCTGGTAGCGCCAGCCCCCCTCGGCATTCTGCGTGTTGATGATCAGGGCCACGGCCCGGTTCAACTTGTCGCGGTGATCGTTGCGGAACGTCGTGCCGTAGGTCTCGGCCAGAAACATGGTGCCGAACCCGTGACCGTACATGGGACCATGCTGGTTGATGTGCGGCACGTTGATGAACCCGCTTTGCGCCGTGTTGGCCAGAACGAAGTCGACGCACTTGTTGATCTCGGCTCCGTAAGGACCGCGCCCGGGCGTGCTGCCGCCGGACATGAATGCCATGCCCGCCAGGCTGCACACCCCCACGTTGTGCGCATAGCCGCTGGGTCCGAACGAGCCGTCCTCCCGCTGCCTGCGGCTGAGGAACTCTAGGCCGCGCTCAATGCTCGCCTCGGCGGCCGGAGTGATCAACTCGGCGGCGGTGCGGCCCGCTGCGGCCCCCCGGTTGGCCGGCCGCTCGGCTTGCTGGGCCGGCAAGCGGCTGCCAACGACCAGCAACGCTGCCAAAGCAGCCATGACCGACAGCGCGATCGATGGCAGCCGCCTGGCGGCCTGCCCTGCCGAAGCTGGGATCGCGAAGTACATTGCTCGACCTTCCGGCCGGGAGGATTGCATGGGTGCCTGGATGCATTCTCCCACGATTGCCGCACCGGGCAAGCAGGTTTTGTTGAGCGCCTGGAAAGTAAGCGCGCGAATCGCGGAAACATTGGCGCGGGACGAAGAAACAGGGTATCATGCCGTCCGTCGGTGGAGGCCAAGGCGCCGAGGTTTTTTTTCTTTCGACTATTCGCCGGGTGATGGCATGCTCAAGATTCTGGGCGGCTCGACGCGGTTGTGCGACGGCCTGACGCGGCGCGAGTTGCTCCGCGCCGGCGGCCTTTCGCTGTTTGGCGGCATGACGCTGCCGCGGC
>JBBDNX010000694.1:0-2126 GCA_040877345.1 Pirellulales bacterium | reverse complement strand
CAGGGCCGGATTGAAGGCAAAATTGATGGTAAAGTACCGATGCCGGTGTTTGCCGGCGCCCGCTCCCGGCCACCAGACTGGCAAGTCGTCGGCGAGCACGACGGACAGGTCGGCCACCTGCTTTTTCCTGGTCCGTTCGATGAGCCAGCTTGCCAGCGGCTCGCCGGTGACGGCAAAGGCCCGGCCCTCGCTGCACGCGCCGCGGGCGTGCTTGGGCCCGACCATGCAGTAGTACGCGCCGGTGGTGGGCAGGGCGCCCAGGCCCACGGCTCCTTCGGTCCAGATCATGCCGTGCTTGAGGCCCGCGATATGGGTCGGTTCGGCGAGGAACGGGATCGGCCCCATGCTGGGGCTGTCGGTGCCCAGCGTCATCACCTTGCGGCTGGCCAGGTACTCCATGCACTCCGGATCGGGGTCGGGCCAGGCCGGCGCCTTGCCGTCGAGCGGATCGGCGATGAACCGCCGGCCCGCCGGGAAGGGCAGGTAATACTTGTCGCTGTAGCCGCTGTAGAAGAGCACCACGTCGCCTTCTTCGAGCGGCCGGTGTTCGCGTTCCCAGGCCATCACGTGTTCTTTCTGCACGATGCTGCTGCGGCCCGGCGGGGCGGCGTCGAGCAAGTCGCGGCAATCGATCACGCAGGCCTCGCCGCCGAACTGCCAGGCCGGGATCTTTTCGGTGAACAGGTCGCCGTAGCGTCCGGCGTTGGGCAGGCGGGTATTGCTGCGTGGGATCGAGTGCGGCGGAGCATCGAGCTGCGTGCCGGTGTTGGGATCGATCGTGAGGATCTCGCTGTTGTAGGCGCTGGTCGGCCCGATCCGCAGGTACGGGTTGATCTGGAAGAACGGCCAGCCCGCCGGCCACGTGCACGGCAGCTCCGGCGCCACCAACAGCGACAGGTCGACAAACCGCACCTCGCCCGCCGACTCCTGCCCGGCCGCCGCCATCGGCCCCGCCCCGCCCGCGGCAAGAAGGCACCCGCAAATTGCCGCGATCCAAAGCCCTCGCGATCGAATCCCAAACCGAAGCAAGCCCATGGTGCAGTCTCCCTCTATAGTTGCCGTGAGACAATCGTCCCCGCAGTGTCCCCCTCAGTGACTTGCCGGATATCATCGTTCGCTTCGCGGCGGAAGGCAAGCTTTGTCTCAATAGTCGCAGCGCCGCTTGGCAAAGATTACGGGGACCAAACAGAGACTACGGAGACCGGAACATGTTGCGGGCCGCTGGTGCAAACCGGAAAATGACCGGCATGGAAACCTTTGGGCCAAGTACGCCGCCGACGCGACGGTGGAGCTGGCGGCAGTACAGCCTCTCGACGCTGTTGGCGACGGTCGCGGTGGTCAGCGTGAGCCTTGGGCTGGCGACGAATCGCGCCGAGCGGCAGCGACGGGCGGTGGCGGCAATACGCGAGTCGGGGGGCTCAGTATCGTATGACTTCGAGTACGATCCGGCGCCCTTTGTCGTTGGCGCCGGTATGCGGCCAAAAGACCCGCCCGGCCCGGACTGGCTGCGCCAGATTCTGGGCGTGGACTATTTTGCTGATGTGTGGCAGGTCCAGTTATGGGAAGTGACCGATGCGACGCGCTCCCACTTGAGCGCGTTGACGAGTCTGGAAAGCATATGGCTGACCGGATCAGAAGTCACTGACGCCGGCCTAGCGCATCTGGCCGGGCTGAAGAACCTAAAGGGGCTTTACCTGGACGACACCCACGTGACGGACGCCGGCCTGGCGCATCTGGCCGGGCTGACAACCTTGGAAGAGCTTTTGCTGAGTGACGCGCACGTCACCGATGTCGGCCTGGCGCATCTGGCTGGATTGACGAGCCTGGAATACTTGTATCTGAGCCGCACGCAGGTCGCCAACGGCCTGGAACATCTAGCCGGAATGACGAGGCTGAAGGAGCTGTCCCTGGACGGCACGCAGGTGACCGACGCCGGCCTGGCGCACCTCGCCGGACTGACGAAGCTGAAAGAGCTGCACCTGGACGGCACGCAGGTCACCGACGCCGGCCTTGCCCACCTCGGCGGGCTGACGAGCCTGGAAGATTTGTACCTGAAGGGCACGCGGGTCACCGGTGCCGGCCTTGGGCACCTGGGCGGGCTCACAAGCCTCGAATACTTGGTCCTG
>JBBDNX010000693.1:0-11740 GCA_040877345.1 Pirellulales bacterium | reverse complement strand
CCCGCGCCGTGGCGCTGTGCGGCGTGTTGCAAAAGACGAGCGCCGCCGCCTACGCCGAGCCCTCGCTCCGATGCATGCTCGCCGCCGCACAGCGCCGCTCAGGCTGGCACCGCGAGGCCGAGCGCTTCTATCACGACGTCGTCCGCACGCGCCCGCGCGATGCCTGGTGGGCCGCCGCCGCCGGAGAACAGTGGCTGCTCGAGCGGACCGGCGAACCGCCCAAGAGCGTCGCCAGGGCCGCGACCGGCCCCCGCCCTTACTTGGACGGCCTTCTGGACGACGAGATCTGGCGCGATGCACGGCCGCAGCAGCTCACCAGCGCTCTGGGCGACGACGGCCAGTGGCCTGCCGTGGCGCTGGTGGCCTACGACGAGCGGTTCCTCTATCTCGCCCTCGATTGCCGGCAGCCGCCCGGCGCCCAGTACCATCCCGGCAGCGGGCCGCGGCCTCGCGACGCCGATCTGAGCCGGCACGACCGCGTCGATTTCTTCATTGACCTCGACCGCGATTGGACCACGTACTACCGGCTGTCGATCGATTGCCGCGGCTGGACCGGCGAGGCCTGTGCCGGCGACGTGGCTTGGAACCCCACCTGGTTCGTCGCGGCCCGGGCGGCCGATGGCCGCTGGACGGCCGAAGCGGCCATCGCGCTCGACGAGCTCTCAGGCGAGCCGCCCGCCGGCGGCCCGGTCTGGGCGCTGGGGGTGCAGCGCACGGTGCCCGGCGTCGGCTTTCAGAGCTGGACCACGCCGGCAGCCACGACGGTCATGCCCGAAGGGTTCGGGTACTTGATCTTCGACTGATCCTGCCTAGGCTATGTGGACGTGCCGTGCGGCGGCCGCCGGCCGCCGTGGCTTGTCTCAGCCAAGTAAACCGCGCGAAGGAGCGCTCCCGGTGGGCTATCTCGTCGGAACGGACGAAGCCGGCTACGCGCCCAACTTGGGACCGCTGGTGATCTCCGCCACCGTCTGGCGCGTCCCCGGCGACCCCTGCGGCGTCGACCTCTACAAGCTGCTGCGCAAAGTCGTGGCGCGGACCCCGCCCGCTCGGCCCCGGCAGGCTCCAGAGGCGGTGAACGGCCAGGCGGTTCCGGCCCGCAGGCCGAGAGCCCGCCCGATCAAGGCCCGGCTCGCCGATTCCAAGGTCTTGTACAGACCACCGGGCGGCCTGGCGGCCTTGGAGCTCGGGCTGCTCTCGTGCCTGGCCCTTTTGGGCCAGCGGCCGGCCACCTGGCGCGAGCTGTGGCAACTGCTCGACGGCCCATCGGCCGCCGCGCTCGATTCGCTTCCCTGGCATCTCGATTACGACTGCCCGTTGCCGCTCGAAGCGGACCTGTCGCAGATCAACGCCGTGGCCCAGGCGCTTTGCGGCGGAGTGGAGGCGGCCGGCGTTCGCCTGCTGGCCATCCGCAGCCGGGCGGTGTTTCCCGACCGCTTCAACCGGCTGACCGACGAGCACGGCAACAAGGCCAACGCCCTCTCCTGGCTCACGCTTGACCTTTTGTCCGGCGTGCTCTCGATGCTCGACGGCGAACCGGTGGCCGTGATCTGCGACAAGCATGGCGGCCGCAACGACTACCGCGCGCTCTTGCAGCAGCAGGTGGCCGACTGCGTGGTCGAAGTGTATGCCGAGGGGCGCAACCAGAGCGTGTACCGCTGGGGCGCCGACCAGCAGCGCACCGAAGTGCTGTTCTGCGCCAAGGGCGAACGTTTCTTGCCCGCCGCCCTGGCTTCGATGGCTTCGAAGTATCTGCGCGAGCTGTCGATGCGGGCCTTCAATCATTACTGGTGCCGCCACGTTCCCCAGCTTCGCCCGACCGCCGGTTATCCCACCGATGCCGGCCGTTTCATGGACGACATCGCCGCCGCCCGCGCCTCCCTTGGCATCCAAGATCAAATCCTCTGGAGAAACCGCTGAAGAAAGGCAGAAGGCAGAAGGCAGAAGATCGCCAGAATTCGGGCCCTTGCCTTCGACCGTAGCCGGATTCGCCAGAATTCGGGCCCTTACGTTCCTCCTTCTGACCTCTGCCTTCTGACCTCTGACTTTCTGCCTTCCTCCTTCTGCCTTCTGCCTTCAACATGCGCCTCTACATTGTCCGACATGCCTGGGCCGTTCAGCGCGGCGATCCCGAATGGACCAACGACGACTTGCGCCCGCTGACCGAGAAGGGCCGCAAGCGCTTCAGGCGCTTTCTTGCGCTGCTCGTCGAGCGCGGCTTTGAACCGGCCCACCTGGCGACCAGTCCGCTCGTCCGCTGCCGGCAAACGGCCGAGTTGATCCAGGCCATTGTCCCCGACAGGCCTGAGGTGGTCGAGCTCGAAGCGCTGGCCCCGGGTTCTCGATTGGGTCCGCTGGTCGAGTGGAGCCAGCAGCAGGACGGCATCGACCTGGCCTGGGTCGGCCATGCTCCTGACGTGGGCCGGTTGGCGGCCGAGTTGATTGGCGACGGGTCGGCCGCGATCGACCTGGCCAAGGGTGCGATCGCCGCCATCGACTTCGCTGGCTCGCCGCGCCCCGGCGACGGCACGCTTGTTTGGCTGGTCGCTCCCAAGCTCCTTGGCCGCTGACGGGGTGGAACGTGATCGGTTGGAGGAAACGCTTGCGCGTTCCTATTCCTCCTTCCTCCTTCTACCCCTGGTGGACGTGGCAGGCGCCGTCGGAGCAGTCGGAGCGGCCCAGCCGGTACCGCCTTTTGGCTACCTGGCGATAGAGCCACTGCCACAGGGGAAGGCTGCCGGGGAGGTGCAACAAGGGGGCGAGCCACCACAACAGCGGCAATCGGCGCGATAAATACCGCACTGCCTCGGCGCCGCGGTGCCGCCTGCCCGTGCGATCGACGACGTACATCGCCTGCATCATGTCGTCGTGCGACAGGTCCGGATAGCGGGCAGCCACTTCCGCGTCGTGCAGCGACAGGTAGGCAAGCCGGCCCCGGCGATCAGCCCGGGCGATCCGTCGCACCTGGCCGGTACAGATGCGGCAATTGCCGTCATAAATCAAGACGTCCGCGTCCGGCCGGTCGGACGGCCCGGGCAGAGACGGTGCAGTGGGGGCTGTGCTTGAGCCGGACATAGGTTCGTAGTGACCCCATTGATGGGGTCCGTTGTTCGTAGTGACCCGATTCATCGGGTCCGTTGTTCGTAGTTGACCCGATTTATGGGCTATCGGCGCCACTGTAACCGGCGATCTCAATCGAATTGTAACTCGCCACACGGCAGAAGGCAGAGCTTAGGACTTTGATCTTGGTTCTTTGCACTTGTTTATCGCGAGAAAACAAGGTCCAAGTCCCAAGTACCAAGTCCAAAGGTCCAAGTCCAAGTACCAAGACCAAAGGCCCAACTTCGGCCCAACTTCAAGAAATGTCGCTTTTCGACGAAAATAGAATTGGCGGCACCCCCCCTGGATCCGCTAGACTAACGGTCGAGGGAGATCCCTCGGTCGTGATCCTCCTGGAGGCACCTGAGATGGAAGTCTTGCAGCGACAAGTCCGGCGCGTCCGCCGGCGGCTTACCTTGCAACGTTTCCTCGGCGTCCTTTCCTGGTGCTGGTTCGCCACCCTGATGGCGGCCGCCGCCTTGATCGCCGCCGACAAGTTTTACCCGCTCGGCATCCAGCCTTGGGCTTGGGTGGCCGGTGCGGTCGGCCTGGGCGCAATCGCGGCCCTGTTCTGGACCTTCGTCACGCGGCGCAGCTACCTGGAGGCGGCGCTGGAGATCGACCGCCGCTTCGGCCTGAAGGAGCGGGTGTCGAGCACGCTGGCCCTCGACTCGGCCGAGCGCGAATCGCCCGCCGGACGGGCACTGACCGACGACGCGGTGCGCCGCGTTGAGCGGCTGCACATGGCCGACCAGTTCCGTCTCAAGTTCAATCGCTGGGCCCTGCTGCCGCTGGCACCCGCCGTGGCGGCCTTCCTGGTGGCCATGTTTTTGAATCCGGCCCTGGGTGACAACAAGGCCGGCGGATCGGTGCAGTCCACGGTCCAACGCAAACAGGTCAAGAACTCGACCACCGCCTTGCAGCGCAAGCTGATCGAGCGCCGCAAGAAGGCCCGCGAGGATGGCCTCAAGGATGCCGAGTTGCTGTTCAAAAAGCTGGAACAAGGCAGCAAGAAGCTGGCCGAGGCCAAAACGGCGGACCGCAAGCAGGCCATGATCAAGCTGAACGACCTGGCCAAGGACCTCGAGAAGCGGCGCGAGCAGCTTGGCGGCGGCGAAAAGCTCAAGAACCAGCTCAACCAGCTCAAGGACATTCAAAAAGGTCCCGGCGACAAGCTGGCCGAGGCCCTGCGGCAGGGCGACTTCAAGCAGGCGCAGAACGAGCTGAAGAAGCTCCGCGACCAGCTCGAGCAGGGCAAGCTCGACGAGAAGAGCAAGGCCGAGCTTTCCAAGCAGCTCCAGCAGATGGAAGAGAAGCTGCGGCAGATGGCCCGGAACCACCAGCAAAAACAATCGGAGTTGGAGAAGCAGATTGCCGAAAAGCGAGCCGCCGGGCAGTCGAAGGAAGCCGACCGCCTCCAGCGCCAGCTCGACAAGATGTCGAAGCAGTCGCAGCAGATGAAGCAACTGGAGAAGATGGCCGAGAAGCTGGGCCAGTGCTCCGAGTGCATGCAGCAGGGAGACAAGGCCGCCGCCATGGCCGCTCTGGATTCGATGAAGGCCGAGCTTTCGCAGCTCCAGGAGCAACTGGACGAGATGGCGATGCTGGACGAAGCCATGGACGTGATCAACCAGGCCATGGACTCGATGAACTGCAAGCAGTGCGAGGGCATGGGGTGCAAGGCCTGCATGGGAGGGGGCGACGGGGACGGCATGGGCGACGGCCTGGGCGAGGGCCAAGGCCAGGGCGCCCGTCCCGAGGAGAAAGGCAACACCGGCTTCTACGACACCAAGGTCAAGCAGAAGCTGGGCAAGGGCGCCGCCGTGGTCACCGACTTTGTGGAAGGCCCCAACGTCAAGGGGCAGGTCGAGCAGGAGATCAAGACCCAGTTCGACTCGGCCCGCACCGGCGACGCCGATCCGCTAACCGACCAGCGGCTGCCCCGCGGCTACCGCGAGCACTCCCGCAAGTACTTCGACTCGCTCCGCGAGGGACGCTAAGCCTTCGACTTGACCCGCTGGGGGATGGTGAACGAGTAGAGCATCGTCACCGCTCCGGCCGACAGCAGGCTCCAGGGGGCCCAGTCGGAAGGGGTCAGGTCGCGGCCTGGTGTGCGGGCCGGATTCATGCGTGCCAGCAGGCCCGGTGCCGCCTGTCGGGTCTCGGCCAGGACGGCCTTGTCGATCACCAGGCATTCGAATCCCAGCAGGCAGGCATACGCGCCCAGGGCCAGGAACAACGCGCGCCACATGACTGTCGTCCTTTTGAAGACAGGTCCGGGATGAGGGTGTCGCTTTTAGGACGTATCGACAGGGATCGGCGAGCCCCTTGGGGCAATCGGCCGCCGTTCGTACAGGCGGCAGCCGCGCCACAGACGGCTTGATCCGTAGAGGCTTCACCTTCCTGCCAGGTGCCACGCCAGGCAGAGCAGGCAAGCTCGGAGCCGCCGCCGGCCAATTCAGCGGCGGCCGGCGCCCGAGGCGAATGTCGAAGCGGTGGACCGTCCGATGAATCAGGACGGAAGGCGCGTGGACGACGGTTGTTCGGATTTTCAAGCGATTCTATAATACCGGCGGCGATTAGCGATTTTCTGGAGCGACGCGCTTGTCGGAGAAGCCGAAACTACTGTTTGTCGGAACTCCCCTCGAAGGGCAGGGTGCACCCATATCGTCGCTGGTCGACTCGTTCGAAGTCGTCCCCGTCCACAGTCCGATCCGCGCCTTGACGCGGCTGACCCGCGAGGAATTCGCCGGCGTCTACGTGGCCGCCGAGCATCTCCGCGAAGCCTTGCGGATCGGCAAGCTCTTGCAGAACGAGCGGATCCTGCAGGGCATGCCCGACGGCGTGGTCCTGCTCGACAGCGACAACACGATCATCTGGGGCAACGGCCGCTTGCGCGAGTGGTGCAGCCGCGAGACCGTGATCGGCGAGAACTTTTACGCCGTGCTGGGCAGCCCCGAGATCCTTGGGCCCGACTTTTGCCCGTTTCACACCGCCCTGGCCACCGGCCGCGGCAGCAGCTCGACCTTGCGGTCCAGCGACAATCACTTCTACCGGGTACACGCCGCGCCGTTGGTCGAGGCCGATGGCCCGCCCAAGAACCTGGTGGTGACCATCCGCGACGTGACCGGCGAAGTCCTGCAGCAGCAGAAGCTGGCGGCCATCCATCAGGCCGGTATCGAGCTGGCCAATCTGACGCCCGACGAGCTGTTCCACATGACCGTGGAGGAGCGGATCGAGCTGTTGAAGTCGAACATCCTGCACTACACGCGCGACCTGTTGAACTTCAACGTGGTCGAGATCCGCCTGCTCGACTCCAAGACCGGCCGGCTGGAGCCGCTCCTCTCGGAGGGCCTGGTCCCCGAAGCCACCGATCGGGCGCTGTACGCCCAGCCGCAGAACAACGGCGTGACGGGCTTCGTGGCGGCCACCGGCAAGAGCTACCTTTGCGAGGACACCACCGAGGACCCCTTGTACCTGGAAGGCGCCAAGGGGGCCAAGAGCTCGCTGACCGTGCCGCTGGTCTTGCACGACGAGGTCATCGGCACGTTCAACGTCGAGAGCCCCGAGCCGCGGGCCTTCAGCGAGAGCGACCTGCAGTTCCTCGAGATCTTCACCCGCGACGTGGCCTTGGCCCTGAATACCTTGGAGCTGCTGGTGGCCGAAAAGGCCAGCACGGCGGCCGAAAGCGTCGAGGCCATCCACAGCGCGGTGGCGCTGCCCGTGGACGACATCCTCAACGACGCCGTCAACATCCTGGAGCGGTACATCGGCCACGAGCCCGAAGTGGCCGAGCGGCTGCAGCGCGTGCTGCGCAACGCCCGCGACATCAAGCAGGTGATCCAGAAAGTCGGACAGCAGATGGCCCCCAGCCAGGCCCATCCCCAGGCCCTGCACTACAGCGAGCGGCCTTTGCTGCGGGGCTTGCAGGTGCTGGTGGCCGACGCCGACGAATCGGTCCGCAGCGCCGCCCACGCCCTTCTGGAACGGTACGGCTGCGTGGTCGAGACGGCCCACGACGGAGGCGAGGCCATCTTCATGGTCCGCAATCTGAGCGCGGGCCAGAGCTACGACGTGATCATCGCCGACATCCGCCTGCCCGACATGACCGGTTACGAGGTCATGGTCAAGCTGCAGGGCATCATGGAGCACGTGCCGCTGGTGCTGATGACCGGGTTTGGCTACGATCCGGGCCATTCGATCGTCAAGGCCCGCCAGGCCGGCCTGCAGGCCGTGCTCTACAAGCCCTTCCGTCTCGATCAGTTGCTCGACACGGTCGAGCAGGTCGTCCGCTCATCGGGCACGCTCTTGTAGCCGTTCGAAGCCTGTTCGGCGGCGCCAGCCCCTTAGCCCACGAAGTGGGCGCAAGTCAATAGCCGGGCGGCGTAAGCCCCCGGTTTGCGACCGAACGAATCTCTTGTCAGCCCCCGAAGGGTGGCGACAGCACGCTTCGGGAACGCGGTCAACGCTGGGCGCGCTATGCGTCACGCGGCTGGTGGCAACCTCGATGCGACGCGCCGACCATCTGGGCACCACCGGTTTCGAGGCCGAATTTCGCGCCACGATGACTGCCGCCTCCTTCGGAGGCTTACGGCCCTGTCGGTGGCGCGTACCGGGGGCTGACGCACCCCGGCTATTGATTTTCGCCCCGTCCGGGGCTGTTCATGCATGCCCTCACTAGCGGCGGAGCTTGATGCCGGTGAGATCGCTGAGGTCGGCGGATCCGAAATCCTCGACGATCGCATGACCGGTGGCGGGCCAATACTGAATCTTGCGGGCCGACAAGTCGGACGGGACGCCGCCGACGCGCGTCTGCCGCGATAACCGGGCGTCGGTCTTGCCGTCGCCTTCCAGCGTCAACAGACCCTTGGCCATCGCGTACCGCAACCAGAGGGCGCGGGCCAGAAACATCTCCCCTTCGACCACCGTGCTCCCCTCGGCCGTCATCTCGTAGGCCGCGTTCCCGGCCGCGTCGACCCCCATCTGGGCCACCTGCAACTGATCGCAATTGAGCACGAAGCCCTCTCGGCCAAGCCGCTCGGGCTTGTCCGGATCGAGGCGCCCTTCCCAATCGGCAACCGGACCGTACACCGCGCGGACGTTCTGGTGGAACCGCATCACCCGGTCGACCAGGTTGCCCCTCATTTCGCGGTCGAAGTGCACGTCCAGGTACGACAACCGCGAATCGTTCTTCGATGCGGCCGACGAGGACCGGCCGCGCGGATTGCCGCCCGCCAGGGATTCCAATCCGTCCCAGCTTACGTTCGTCAGCCAACCAGGTCCCTGGGCCGTCACGTCGCCGGACCGTTCGACGATGGTCAGGTCGCGGGCCTTCATCCGCATCAGCGCAGTTTGACGCTGCCCCTCAAGGGACCGATTCTCGACGTACGCCCCGCCAGTGCAGACGATCGAATCGACCGCCGGACGATCGTTGACTCCGGCCGCGTCGAACCGCACATGGTTCAATAGCCTCACGTCGAGCGATTCGGTGCGCATC
The DNA here is from genome assembly GCA_040877345.1 of Pirellulales bacterium. Taxonomy (GTDB): domain Bacteria; phylum Planctomycetota; class Planctomycetia; order Pirellulales; family JAICIG01; genus JBBDNX01. The sequence goes on along the minus strand of JBBDNX010000693.1, from coordinate 3,147 downwards.
AGCCGCTCGTGACGCCCGCCAGGCCTCTTTGGGTCGGCCTCGTGCTGGCTGGCCACGACGGCCCGCAGGAAGCGGGCCGTGCGGCCGTCGAAATCCATCTGCCCTTGCCAGGTCACCTGCAGCGGATTGGCGGCAGCGCCCGGCGCGACAGGCGTCGAACCGGCCGGCAGCGATAACGACCCCTCGCCGTGGATCCAGAGCATGTTGGCGGCCTGATCGAGGTGAATCGTGCCGGCCAGGTCGGCCGTGCCGGCCAGCAGCGCCAGGCCCCGGGCGTCGACCCGGGCGGGCTGGCCGGTGATCTTCGCCAGGGCCGCCGATGAGCTGCCTTGGATCATGTGGAGCCGATCGCCCACCAGGACCAGCGGCTGTTCGCCCGGGTGCAAGGTCTTGGTTTCCTCGCAACGCACTCGCCGGTCGACGATAAGCTGGCGGATCTGGGGCTTTTCGCCCCCCATGCCGACTTCGAGCTGCAACAGTTCGCCCGCGATCCGGAACCGCTGCCCGACCGCCGCCGCCTCGACGGGCGGCCCCTGGATGGGCGACACTTGGGGCAAGCTCTGGGCCGCCGCATTCAGGGCGGGGCCGCGGGTGGCTGGGGCCCGCACCCGATCCCCTTGGATGCCGGCGGCCGCGGATGGTGGCGGGCCGGCCGGCGCCACGGGCCGCGGGGCGGCGTGCACGAACCAGACTTCCAGCCGCTGGACAGCGCCGTCGAGCTGGGGCGACTCGATCCTGACGGCGCCGCGAGCCAGCAAGCGATCGGGCGTGAACCAGCCGGGCGCGGCCGCGGCGGACGCCTGCTGGTTGAGCCAAAGATGGATCTCGTCGGCCGAGAGCGCTCCGCTGGCGGGCAAGTGGACCTTGGCCTCGCCCTTGACCGAGAGGAGTTGATTCTCTTCGTGCGGCCTGAAGTGCAGCGAATGCGTCCAGCGGGCATCGACGTGCTGAGCGGGCTGGGAAGGCATGTCGGCCTTGAGCCAGCCGGCGCCGCTGGCCAGAAAGACGCCCAGGCGTCCCGATCGATCGTTGGGGTCGGGCTCGAAGTACAACGCGCGGGCATGAATCTCTTGGGTGCCGCCGCCTGGCCCGCCCTCCTGGACCAGGCTGACCTCGTGTTGGCCGGAAAGCTTGCCGCTCCCCTTGTTCACGTCGTATTCGAGCCGCTGGCCACGTGCCCGCACCTTATTGGAGGGGGAGTTGACGACCACCGGATTTCCGATAGCCGTGATCTGGCTGGGGCGCAGCTTGGGAAGCGACGGCGTGCCGCCTGCCGCCGCTGCCTCGTCCGGCCCGGCATCCTCGGCCTCGAAGCGCACGTCGAGCGTCTGGCAGGTCAGTTGGTCGCTTGGCCCGGTGGGCTGGATCCGCAGCACGTCGACGTCATCGCGGAACGTGGCGACGTACTCACGCAAATCGAAGCGGAATGGACCGCGGCACCTGATCTCGACCGGCGGCTTGGGACCGGCCGACGGTTGCCCGGTTGCACCTGGAAAAAAGTCGCCGCCGCCGGGATGGATCAACATGCGGACGTGCGAAGCCAGCTCGAATGAAGCCACCGAGCCGACGCCTCCGCCGCCCTGGGCCTCCGACTTGTCGCGAGCCAGGTCCATCCGCAGGCCGCGGCCGCTGCCGCGATTGGGGCCCAAGCGGAAGTCGATTGGGTGGACCGATGTGATGCTTTCTTCGTCGAGCACGACGTCGCGGGTGCTAATCCGCAGGTCGTCTTCGGGCCCCTCCAGCCGCTGCATGCTTTGGATGGTGATGTCGCCCACCAGCCGGCCGCCGATCAGCTTGCCGACCTTGCCCCGCTTGAGATCGAACTTTTCGTCGAACTCCAGGATCGCCCCCTGGGGCGCATCGAGGATGATCGCCCGCCGCTGCCGCTGCTGTTCGTCGGCAATTCCCTGCCGCGGCAAGAAAATCATGGTGCAGGGCTCGAGCTTGACGTGGCGGCCGTCCTCCAAGTTGCGATAGTCCTTGAACAGCAGCTTGCCCTGGGGCGTTTCCACGATCTTGGGAGAACTGCGCTGCCATTGCCCCTCGTCGAACCAGAGTTCGAGCCCTTGACGCTGCTTCTTGACGTTCGCGCGGGGATCGCCCAAGCCGCCCTGCTCGCGGGAAGAATGGGGACGGACCGCCACCGGCTCGATCAGGGGCACGGCCGCCTGCGCATAGACCCAGTAGGCGGCCACAACGCCAAACAGGCTGGCGGCTGAGCGGACCAGGCGTGGGAGAAGGCTAGGCGCCATACTTCTGGATCAAATCGTCCCACCGCTGCTGAGACTTAAGGATCAGCTCGATCGTTTCTCGCACCGCTCCGCGCCCGCCGGCAAGGCTGGTCACGTAATGGGCCGCCTGCCGCAGCTCGGCCGCGGCGTCGGCCACGGCCACGCCCAGCCCGGCGAACCGCACGGCGGCCAGGTCGGGCAAATCGTCGCCGATGTAACAGGCCTGTTCGGGCGCCAGGTCCAGCTCGGCCAGAATCTCCCGCATGGCGTTCAGCTTCAACTCCGTCCCCTGCCGGACCCGCTCGATGCCCAATTCGGCGGCCCGCACGTTGACGATGTGCGAGTTGCGGGCGGTGATCAGGGCGAACCTGCCGCCGCAGCTTTGCCAGAGCTTGATGCCCAAGCCGTCGCGGATGTGAAACCGCTTGGTTTCGATGCCTTCGTTGTTGAAGATGATGCTGCCGTCGGTCAGCACCCCGTCGACGTCGGCGAGGATCAGCTCGATCGCTTGGCAGCGCTTGGCTAAGGTCATCTACGCGTCCGCGGCAGGGGCCGGTTCGCCGACCGGAGTGGATAGTAAGCGGTGCCGGTTGTAGCGGCACGGCACGGCAGCGGTCAGACCGCCTCAGGGGGCATCATACCGATCACGTCGGTTATGTCGAGCAAGCCGACCGGCGCGCCGTGATCGTCGACCACGGGGAGTTCACTGATTTTCCATTCCGCCAGAATCGCCAGGGCATCGGTCATCATCGATCCGGCAGCCACCGTCCGAGGGCGGTGAGTCATCACCTGCGCGATCGGCTGATCGAAGGCCGCGTCGCGGCGGGCTTCGAACAACCGGGCCAGGTCGCTGTCGGTGAAGATGCCGGTCAGGCGCCCGTCGTCGCCCACCAGCAGGATGGCGCCGCTGCGCCGG
>JBBDNX010000692.1:0-2133 GCA_040877345.1 Pirellulales bacterium | reverse complement strand
CGCCGTCGGTGTCTTCGAGCAGCCACACCCGGCTGAGGTTCTCGTCGCGCTGTTCGGAATAGCCCCGCATCTCGACCACGTACAGCCGGCCGTCCTCGTCGAAGCTCATCGCCACCGGGTCGGCCACCAGCGGCTCGGCCGCCACCTGCTCGATGCGGAACCCCGGCTGCACCTCGAACGTGGCCAGCGCGTCGGCCGGCTCGACGGGCGGCACCCGCGGCAGCTCCCCCGACAGGTCCGGCTCGGCCGTTGGCGCACTCTTGGCGGGTGAATCCTCCGCCATGGCAGCCGCACATCCACAGGCCGCCAGCGAAAACAACAGGGCCGTCAGGAGCGGCAAACGGGCGGGCAGCCTCATGATCGACTCGGCGGGTGTTTTCAGGCAGGTTCCGCCGGCGGATGAATCTCGCCGGCTCGACCGATCGTAACTTGCCCGCATGAGGGAAGCAATCTATCGCCTGGTTGCCAGCACGGCATCCAATGGCGATGACATCCGCCGTCCGGCCACTTCGGCAAAGCCCACTCGCTTCAGCAGCGATTCATACTCGCTCAGCGTCCGCTCCTTCCCCTCGGTGCAGGTGAGCATGTTCAAGTTCTGCATCTGCGCCCAGCGCGGGCCGGTCTTGTCGTCCAGCAGCAGCTTCTCGGCGATCAGCACTCCCCCGCCGGGCGGCAATTGCTCGTGGATCCGGGCCAGCAGCTTCAAGATTTTCTCCTCGCTCCAGTCGTGCAGGATGCGGCCCAGGGCGAACAAGTCTCCCTCCGGCAGCGGATCGACGAAGAAATCGCCGCCGGCGATCTCGATCCGCTCAGCCACGTCCGATTCTCCCACGATTTCGCGGGCCAGCGGCAGTGCATCGGGCAAATCGAACACGACCGCCCGCAGGCCCGGATATCGCCGGCAGGCCGCGATGGCCAGGTGGCCCGTGGCGCCACCCAGATCCACCAGGCACGAGAAGCGGCCCAGGTCGAAGGCCGACACGACTTCCGGTGAGCTGATCAGCCCGAAGCCGTGCATCCCCATCAGGAATTCTCGCTTGGCATCCTCGGTCTTGAAGAAGTGCGAGAAGATCGGGCCTTCCCAGCCGTACGTCTGCCGCCATCGGTGCGTCCCCTCCCGGACGGCATCTTCGAGGTTGCCCCACAGCTTCCACATCACGTCGTTCGAATAGTTCAAATAGCCGGTCAGCCTCCGCGGGCTCGTCCGGGTCAGGTAGGTCGAGGCGACGGGGGTGTTTTCATAGCGGCCGCTGTTTCGCCTCAACAATCCCAGTCCAACGCACGCATCGAGCAGCCGCTCCAGTGCGTCGGCGTCGGCCTTGAGCCGTGCGGCAAGGTCGCCGAGTGCTAGCGGCCCCTCGGCGAGCGCGTCGAACACGCCCAGCGAGACGGCGGCAAACATCGTCTTCGATCGCCGGAACGCCTCCAACAGATCGAGGACGACGGTTGGATCGGGAGTTGAGACGCCTTCGGCCACTTTCGCTTCTCCAGTTCTTCGCCTGTGATGCTATAGGGCGGCCTGCCCATCTGCCAGCCCCTTCCAGCAGCGACGCCGCGCGTTCTTATCTTGCCGGCCCGTTTCCCGCGGTAGAATGGGAGGGCACCGGAATGGAGCACCCGCTTCGACGTGATCGATCGCTACCGCAAGCTCAAAACCTTGTACGAGCGCTTCGGTTTCGACGACGAGGCCGCCTGGATCGACGGCCGCTTGAAGAGGATCGTTCGTTGAGAAAAGATCGTCAGCGTGTCAGGGCGTTAGCCCGTTTAGCCCGCGAAGCGGGCGGTAGTCAATAGCCGGGCGGCGTAAGCCCCCGGTTCGCGAACCAACACGGCCGTCTTAAGCCCCGAAGTGGGCGACAGTACACACCTGCAACACACACCTGCAACGGATCATACGGCCCGATGATCGATGCGCGGCGCCCGGCGGGCAACCTCGACGCGACGCGCCCAACACCTCGGGCGCCTCTTTTTTGGGAAACTGAACTTGCGCCACGCTGACTGTCGCCCCCTTCGGGGCTGACGACGGTGTCGGCGACGGGTTCCGGGGGCTTACGCCCCCCGGCTATTGACTTTAGCCCCATCCCGGGCTGTTAAGCAGCATGCGAGGCGCCGCGTCAGCCCCCCAGCGCCCCC
>JBBDNX010000691.1:0-2141 GCA_040877345.1 Pirellulales bacterium | reverse complement strand
GCCGCCGTGCAGCTTGATCAGGTCCATGGTGCTCATCGCCAGGCCGGCGCCGTTGACCAGGCAGCCGATGTTGCCGTCGAGTTTGACGTAGCTGAGACCGGCGTTGGCGGCACGCACCTCGGCCGGCTCCTCCTCGGACAGGTCGCGCAGCTCGGCCAGGGGCTTGTGGCGGAACAGGGCGTTGTCGTCGAAGGTCATCTTGGCGTCGAGCGCCAGCAAATCGCCGGCAGCGGTGACCACCAGCGGGTTGACTTCCAGCAGGCTGCAATCGTTCCGGACGAAGACGCGGCAGAGGCCCTTCATGAATTGTTCGGCCGAGGCGAGGCTGGCGCCCAGCAGGTCGAGGCGGGCCGCCAGCTTGCGGGCCTGGTAGCCCGCCAGGCCGCGGTCGGGCTGGAACGACTCCTTGAAGATCAGCTCGGGTGTTTCGGCGGCCACGTCTTCGATGTTCATCCCGCCCTGGGCGGAGACCATCAGCACGGGGGCCGAGGAGGCCCGGTCGACCACGATGCCCAGGTAGAGCTCGCGGGCGATGTCGCAACCCTCTTCGACCAGCACCTGGCGGACGGTTTGCCCTTCGGGGCCGGTCTGGATGGTGACCAGCGGCTGGCCCAGCAGGTTGCCGGCGACTTGCGAGGCCTGCTGGGCGCTCTTGACCAGTTGCACGCCATGCTGGGCGGGGTTGGTCTTGATCGCGCCTTTTCCGCGGCCGCCCGCATGGATCTGCGCCTTGACGACGGCCAGCTTGCCGCCCAATTGGTGGAAGGCCTCGGCAGCCTCCTGGGGCGTCCTGGCCACGATGCCGCGTGGCACAGCGACGCCGGCGTCGCGGAGGATTTGCTTGGCCTGGAACTCGTGTATTTTCATGCTCTGCTCCGCAGACCGTTGGGGGCCGGTTTTGCGCGCTGCGCTCTACGTGGTCTCACGTAGGCCGGGGATTATAGGTGCTGCTGGAAGCGATGGTCAAGGAGGATCGTGCCCCTCGCGGCCCCAAGGACACTGCCTTGACGAATTCTCTTGTACTGCACATTCACGACCGAATCTTCGGCGCGTTGTACGAATGGGCGGGCCGCTGGCGGACGGTCAACATCAGCAAGCCCGGCATCACATGGCCGCCGGCGATGTTCGTTCCCCAGAACCTCGTAGTGCATCCGTTCCGCGAAGGAAACGCGCGGACGATCAAATTACTTACAGACTTGCTTGCAGCCCAGACAGGGCGTCCGCTCCTCACATACGATCAGAGCGATCAGGGGCGGGAGCGGTACATCCATGCCGCCAGCATGGCCTTCAGGAAGGACTATCGTCCGATGGTGGAGGTGATTCGGCAGGCCCTGGCCGCGGGCCGGCGGAAAGCGCTTTGAGCTGCTCCAGGATCCGCAGGCGCGTCTCCGGCTGGAACGGCGGCAGGCCTTCGATGACGCTGTTTCGCTCGACTACATCCAGGATGCTCTCCCAGCGCTGGGCATCGTCCCGCAGCCACGGGCAAGCATCCTTCAGAATCGGGCCCTTTCCGAAGTCTTTCATGTTACGAGCCGATCAGCTTCTTCAATTGGGGCCAGGGGCGGGCGTTGGCGACGTCGGCGGCGGTGAGGCCGGCGCGGCGGGCCTGCACGATGCCGTAGCGCAGCTTGTCGAGCTCGTTCACGCTGTGGGCGTCGGTCGAGATCACGATCGGCACGCCGTACGACTTGGCCGCCGCGCAGGCCAGGTCGTCCAGGTCGAGACGCCAGGGGTTCGCGTTGAGCTCCAATAGCTTGCCGTGATCGCGGGCCGCCTTGAATACCGCCTCCAAATCGACGTCGTAGGGCTTGCGGCGATTGATCAGCCGGCCGGTCGGATGCCCGATGGCCGAAACCCATCGGTTCTCGATCGCCCCCAAGATCCGCCGCGTGATCTGCTCGCGCGGCTGGTTCTGACCATAGTGCAGGCTGGCCACCACCCAGTCGGCCTCGCTGAGCACCTCGTCGTCGAGGTCGAGGCCGCCGCGCTCCAAAATGTCGACCTCGACGCCCTTGAGCACCTTGAGCCCCTTGAGCCGGGCGTTGAGGCGGTCGATCTCGCCCCACTGCTGGCGGAGGCGCTCGGCGTTCAGGCCGTTGGCCATCGAGACGCGCTTGGAGTGATCGGTGATGGCCATGTAC
>JBBDNX010000690.1:0-2144 GCA_040877345.1 Pirellulales bacterium | reverse complement strand
CGCTTGCTGGCCGAGTTGTGTACGGTGATGTCGACCCTGGGAAAACCGTACGAAGTGATCTGCCTCGACGACGGCTCGGCGCGCGAGGCGCGGCAGGCGCTCCGCGGCCTTCTGGCCGGCTATCCCGCTCTGCGCGTGCTGTGCCTGGACCCGGCCGGCGGCCCGGCGGCCGCTCTGGGTGCCGGCATCGCCGCCGCCCGGGGCGAAGTGGTGGTGGCCCTGGAGGCCAGCGGCCGCTATCCGGTCCAGGAGATTCCCCGGCTGGTGGCTCGGCTCAACCGGGCCGATGCGGTGTTCGGCTACCGCCGCGCGTCCGGTCCGGCGCGTTTCTGCCGCCGGCTGCTCTATCATCCGCGGCGCTTGTTCCGCGGGCCCGACATCCACGATCCCGGTTGCCTGCTATGGGCGGCCCGGCTCGAGGCCGTCCGAGGACTCACGCTCTTCGGGCGACGGCACTTGGCACTGGCCGCCTTGGTGGCCCGCCGAGGTTACCGCGTCGGCGAGCTGCACGTCCACTACCAGCCGACCAAGGGCCGCCCCGTGTGGCCCCACTGGACGGGCCCGGCGGGCCTGGTGTCGCACTGGCTGCCGTTGGGGCGTCGTCCGGTTTGCCGGGTGACGCAGCTCATCGGGCCTGCCGCGGACGGCGGGCGGAAGACGACCCGCATCGATCCGGCTGAGCCGCTCGGTCGCCGCGAAGCCCAAGCGCCTGAGATTCCCCGCAGCGACCACCGCAACAGCACTGCATGAGCCGCACTTTCCATCACGGCCCGGCGGCTGGAACTGATGCCACTCGCGGCGCGGGCGGTTCCGCCCGGCCGCAGGACCATGCCGGCCCGAGCGGCCGCCTCAGGATTTTCTTTTCGGTGGGGGAGCCCAGCGGCGACCTTCACGCGGCCAACCTGATCCGTGCCCTGCGCGAGCGGCGGCCCGACGTGGAGTGCGTCGGATACGGCGGCCCGCGGATGGCGGCCGAAGGTTGCCGGTTGCACGCCGACCTGACCGCGCTGGCGGTGATGTGGGTCCTACGGGCGCTCTTGAATCTGCACAAGTTCCTGGCGCTGGCGAGCCAGGCCGATCGATATTTCCGCCACCACCGGCCCGATGCGGTGGTGCTGGTCGACTACCCGGGCTTCAACTGGTGGATCGCCCGGCGGGCCAAGGCGCACAACATTCCCGTTTTCTATTACGCCGTGCCGCAGATCTGGGCCTGGGCAAGCTGGCGCGTCAACAAGATGCGGCGGTTCGTGGACCACGTGCTGTGCAGTCTGCCGTTCGAGCAGGACTGGTTCCGCCAGCATGGCTGCAACGCGACGTTCGTCGGCCACCCCTTCTTCGACGAGGTGCGCGAGCAGCGGCTCGACCAGGCATTCCTGGATCAGCAGATCCGCAAAGACGGGCCGCTGGTGACGATGCTGCCCGGCTCGCGGACGCAGGAAGTCGAACACAACCTCCGCTGGTTTCTGGCGGCGGCCAGGATCATTCGGCAGGCGGTGCCCGACGTGCGGTTTGCGGCGGCTGCTTTCAAGCCCCAGCAGGCCGAGTTGGTCCGCCGCATGGCCGCCTCCACCGGCGTTGCGTTGGAAGTCTACGTCCGCCGCACGCCCGAGCTGATCGAGCTGGCCGACTGCTGCATGGCCGTGTCGGGCTCGGTGTCGTTGGAGCTGTTGTACCACGCCAAGCCCACGGTGGTGCTGTACTGGATCAGCCGGTTCGCCTATTTCGTGCAGGGGTTCTTTCGGAAGGTCAAGTACATCACGCTGGTGAACCTGCTGTCGGCCGACGAGCTGTTCCCGTCCGACGTCACGCCCTACGATCCCAACGAGCCGGGCGCCGATCGGGTGCTTTTTCCCGAGTACCTGACGTGCGAGGACCGCTCGGCGCAACTGGCCGGCCACGTGATCGAGTGGCTGACCGACGACCGCCGCCGACACCAGCGCGTCATCGAGCTGGTGCGCCTTAAGGTCCGCGTGGCCCACGGCGGCGCCTCGCGCCGGGCAGCCGACTACATCGTCCAGGCGCTCGACGCGCGACCTCGACCCGTTCCGCGTCCCCACTTTTTGCCCGGCATGGCCCTGGTCAGCAGCGGCGGCTTTCCCAGGTCGTCGTGAGGCGGAGGAAAGGAGCCAGGGGGCAGGGGGCAG
>JBBDNX010000689.1:0-11827 GCA_040877345.1 Pirellulales bacterium | reverse complement strand
CCGTCTCCCTATCCCCTGGTCCCCCCTTCCCCCGATCCCCCCTTCCCCCCTGCCGCTCTGCCGCCGGCCGCCCGCGTCAGCCGAAATATTCGGGCTCGTTGCCGGCCTTCCACTTGATGTTGCAGCCGATGCTCGGCCGTTGCTCGGCGGCAGGCGCTTTGCCCGCCAGCACGGCGTCCAGCGCTCGGCGCAGGTCCGCGCCGGTCACCGGGATGCCGCTGTCGGGCCGGCTGGAGTCGAGCTGCCCCCGGTACGCCAGCCGTCTCTGGCCGTCGAAAACGTAGAAATCAGGCGTGCAGGCCGCCCGGTACGCCTTGGCCACCGCCTGGCTCTCATCGTACAGGTACGGAAACGTGTAGCCGCGGGCCTTCACTTCTTCGGCCATCCGCGCCGGCGAGTCGTCAGGATAGTTGGCCGCGTCGTTGGAGTTGATTCCGACCACGGCCACTCCCTTGGCCTGGTATTCGCGGGCCAGTTGCGCCAGTCCCGGCGCAATGTGCTTGACGAAGGGGCAATGGTTGCACATGAAGACCACCAACACCGCGGGGGCCTGGCCGAAGTCGGAGAGCGAGACCTGCTTGCCGTTTACGTCGCTTAAGGTAAAGTTGGGAGCCGGCGTTCCCAGGGCGAGCATCGTACTGGCGGTGCGGACCATCGAGCGAGTCCTCCCATGCAAAAGTCCGGGGCGGCGAAACTTTCCTGCCGCGATTGTCGTCTTATGCCTGGACCCTGGCAAGCCGGAAGGAAGGTAGAAGGCAGAAGGATGAAGGCAGAAGGCAGACGGGACAGCCTACTCAAACAAGCGAAGGAGCTCATGCGATGCGAAGTATAGTAACCGGCCGGAAGGCTTTCCCGTGGCACTCGGTCTGGATCGGCGCCGTGGCGGTCGTCGTGATGGCAGGCTCATTGACCGCCCAGCAGCCCGGCAGCCAGCAGCCCGGCAGCCAGCACGCCGGCAGTCAGTTGCCATTGAAAAAAGTCGTGCTGTTCAACTCGGGGGTCGGATTCTTCCAGCACGATGCCGAGGTCGAAGGCGACGCCCAGGTCGAGCTGAAGTTCAACGTCGAAGACATCAACGACCTGCTCAAGAGCATGGTGCTGGAGGACTTGGGCGGCGGACAGATCTCGACCGTCACCTATGGCTCGCAGGATCCGATCACCAAGACGCTCAAGACCTTTGCCATCGACCTGACCGACAACCCCACGCTGGCCCAACTGCTGGGCCAGATCCGGGGCGAAAAGGTCGAGATCGAGGCGCCCAACAAGATCAGCGGAACCATCCTGGGCGTCGAAACCCGCAAGCAGAAGGTCTCGCAAGACGAGACCATCGATGCCGAGTTCCTGAACCTGCTCACGGCCGAAGGGTTGCGCAGCGTGCCGCTGGGCGGCGTCAGCGGCATCCGCCTGTTGAACCAACAGCTCGATGACGAGCTGCGCCAGGCCTTGACCGTGCTGGCCATGGGGCACGCCACCGACAAGAAAAGCGTCAAGCTCAGTTTTCTGGGTCAGGGCAAACGCCCGGTCCGCGTCGGATACATCCAGGAATCGCCCATCTGGAAAACCAGCTACCGGCTGGTCCTCGGCGACGAGCGGCCTTTCCTGCAAGGCTGGGCCATCGTCGAAAACACGACCGAGGAGGACTGGCAGGATGTGGCCTTGACGCTCGTCAGCGGCCGGCCGATCTCGTTCGTGATGAACCTGTATCAGCCCCTCTATGTGCCAAGGCCGGTCGTCGAGCCGGATCTGTTCGCCTCGCTGCGGCCGCAAACCTACGGCCAGGATCTCGACCGGGCCGACGCCGACTTCGCCAAACAGGCGAAAGAGCCTGCCCGCGGTATGGCTTTGGGCCGGCGGATGCAGAGGGGGGAGCGGGCCGCTGAACCGCAGGCCCCGACTGACGACGCCTTCTACGCCGGGGCAAAGCTCGACCTGGCCCAGGGAGGCCGGGCCATGGCCCAGGCGACCGACGTGGGCGAGCTGTTCCAGTATGCGATCGACACACCGGTGACCCTGCCGCGCCAGCAGTCGGCCATGCTGCCGATCATGAACGGGTCGGTCGAAGGCGAAAAGCTCTCAATCTATAACCCGGCCGTCCAGGCCAAGCATCCTTTGAACGGGCTGCGGCTGAAGAACTCGACCGGCCTGCACCTGATGCAGGGGCCGATCACCGTGTTCGACGGCGGGGCCTATGCCGGCGACGCGAGGATCGACGACCTTCCCCCGGGCAGCGAGCGGCTGATCAGCTACGCTCTCGATCTCGACGTCGAAGTCGCCATGGAGACCAAGGGCAGCCCCGAGCAGCTCGTTTCGGTGCGCATCGCCAAGGGAGTGCTCTACTCCAGCCGCAAATACACGCGGTCGCAGAACTACCTGGTCAAGAACTCCGGCGACGAAGCGCGGCAGGTGCTGATCGAGTACCCGTTCGATGCGGCCTGGAAGCTGCTGGCTCCGGCCAAGCCGGCCGAAAAAACGCGCGACATGTACCGCTTTGCCTTGGCCGCCGAGCCGGGCAAGCCGGCCACGTTGGTGGTCGAGGAAGAGCAGGTCGTGCGTCAGGAGGTAGCCGTCAACAACCTGGACGACGGCATGATCCAGTTCTACCTGAATGCCAAGGTTGTCGGCGACGAAGTCAAGCGAGCGCTGACCGAGGTCGTCAAGCGGAAGCGCGAGATCGAGCAGCTCGCGGCCCGGCACCAGGAATTGGAACAGCAGATCAGCGTCATCGGCCAGGAGCAGGCCCGCATCCGCGAGAACATGGCCCAGTTGGACCGCCAATCAGATCTGTACAACCGCTACGTCAAGAAGTTCGCCTCGCAGGAAGACCAGGTCGAACAGCTTCGCGGCCAGATCGCGGACATCCTGCAACAGTTGACGTCGAAGCGCAAGTCGCTGGACGAATACCTGCTGGGCCTGGACCTGAAGTAATTCGGTCTTCAAGGCATGCCCCGGCCGATCGCCTCCTGCTCGTCGAACAGTGCTTTGACCGAGGGGCGGCTGAGCGTGATGAGCGTAAACACGCCCAGCAGCGTGCCCAAGGGGACCGACAGGCAAATGATCGCGGCAACGACCAGGCAGAATGTGCGGTGCACTCGGCGGGCCAGGTAACGGCCGGCCAGGATCACGCAGCCGGAGACGATCCAGCCTGCCAGCGAGCAGCCGAACCCGAACGCCGCCAGTCCCCAGCCAATCGCCGCGGGTGGAGCGTCTGGGCCCTCGAACGCCTCCGGGCTGGCGACCATGGCAATGCCCATGAAAACATAGATCAGCCCAAAGCAGGAGCCCGCCAGGGTCAGCCCGCCAAACACGTAGTGCAGGATCGAGAGGATCTTCAAGTGCTCGAGATCCCGGCTCACATCTGTGCTCATTCTGATCTCCGTGTGCAAGGAGTAGGGTAGCCGCGGGAGGCAGTATGTATACCGCTTTCGGCGGGCTGCCCCAAGTCCTCGCCGGCCTGGCCCAAGTCCTGGCCGGCCTGCAAGCTTGATCCTCTCGGCCAGCGGCCCTATGTTGCCGCTATGGGCTCAGCCTTGAAGGCATTCCGGGCACGATACGTGTTTCCGGTCAGCGAGGCCCCGCTGGCCGATGGCGTGGTGACGTTCGACGGCGAGCGTTTGCTGGCGGTCGGCCCTGAGGCGGTCGGATGCGTGCCGCGCGACCTGGGCAACGTCGCTATTCTCCCGGGCCTGGTGAACGCGCATACCCATCTGGAATTCAGCGACCTAACCCAACCGCTGGGCCAGCCCGGTATGCCCTTTCCCGACTGGATCCGGTTGGTAATGGATTGGCGGCGCACCCGGCCGCCTGCTCACCCGCCCGCCCAGTCGCCTGCCGTCCGCCTGGGCCTGGAAGAGTGCGCCAGGCAGGGAATCACTACGCTGGGAGAGATTGCCACCACCGGCTGGCAGCCGGCCGAATTCGAACGGGCCGCAATCCACGCGACGATATTCCTGGAATTGATCGGCCTCGCCTCCAGCGCGGTCAAAGACAAGCTGGCCGAAGCGCGGAGCCATCTGGCCCGTGATACAGGCGTGCACAACTGGCGGGCGGCCGTGAGCCCACACGCTCCTTACACGGTCCATCCAGAGTTGCTCTCGCAGGTCGTCTTGCTGTCGCCCGTGGCGATGCACCTTGCCGAGTCGCCCGAAGAAATCGAGTTGCTCGACTCGCAACGTGGGCCGCTCGTAGAGCTGCTGAGGGGACTGGGCGCCTGGGACCCTTCGGCGTTCAACAGTCGTCTGAGGCCGCTTGACTACCTACGAGTGCTGTCGCGGGCCGGCTGGGGGCTGGTCATCCATGGCAACTATTTGGACGCGGAAGAGATCAGCTTCCTGGCCGGTCCAGGGCAGCATTTGACGGTGGTGTACTGCCCTCGCACGCACGCGTATTTCGGCCACCCCCGCCATCCGCTGCCGGCGTTGCTCGCCGCTGGGGCCAACGTCGCCGTGGGCACCGACAGCCGGGCCTCGAATCCGGACCTGGGCCTGCTCGCGGAGCTGCGGTGGATCGCCCGCCATTATCCCGAAATACCACCCCACGTCGTGCTGGAATTAGGCACCGTGCGCGCAGCCCGCGCGTTGGGACTCCCCGAGGCGGCCGGGCAACTCACAGCCGGCGGCTTTGCCGATCTGGCCATCGTCCATCTGCCGGATCATGATGCCCAAGATCCGCACGAGCTGCTGTTCGACTCGCCGTTGGAGGTCGCGGGCACCGTGTTTCGCGGCCGTATTGTCCACGGCGGGCACGCGCTGGGGGCTACAACCGGCAGTTCGTGATCTGCGTCTCCAGGATGGCGCTGGCGCCCAACGCCTCCAGCCGTTCCATGATCTGGATCACCTCGCCCCGCTTCACCATCACCCGAACCGCGCACCACGCCGGGTCTTCCAGCGCGCTCACGGTGGGCGAGTTGAAGCCCGGAGTGATCTTCTCGGCCTCGGAAAGGCTGGTCCGCGGCACGTTGTACTCCAGCAGCGAATAGCTGCGGGCGATCACCACGCCTTCCAGCCGCCGCACCACGCGGTCGGCCAGCTCGCCATGGCGGCCGGCGGGGTTCTGGATCAGCACCGCCTGGTAGCGGCCGATCTCGTCCAGCACCCGGAGCTGGTTGGCGGCCAGCGTGCTGCCGGTTTCGACCAGGTCGACGATCGCGTCGGCCACGCCCAGCGCGATCATCACTTCCACGGAACCCGACAACTTCACCAGGTGAGCGGCCGCTCCGTGCTGCCGCAGCCAGGCCTCGGTGTTCTTCGGAAAGCTGGTGGCAACGCGGCAGCCGTCGAGGTCGGCCGGCTTGCGGATCGCGCTGTCGTCGAGCACGCAAACCGCCAGCCGGCACTGCCCCACGCCCAGCTCCAGCCGCTCGGCCACCTCCGCGCCGCTCTCGGCCAGCAAGTCGCTGCCGGTGATGCCCATGTCGATCGCCCCCTCGGCGCACAGCACCGGAATGTCGTCCGTGCGCAGGAACGTGATGTCGATCGGCATTTCGCGGCAGCGGGCGAACAGGCTCCGGTCCGGCCGCCGGAAGCTCAAGCCGGCCTCTTTCAACAGCTCGCCCGCGATCTCGGCCAGGCGGCCTTTGCTCGGAACACCAATCCGCAGGTTGCTCATGACGACCGGTTGCCTGGGTTACGCGATGCCTTCTCATCCAGCCCGGAAATGCCGACTCGCCGCGCCAGCTCGCTCGCCACGTCGGCCAGCTCCGCGTCGCGGGCGGCCAGCATGACCAGCAGGTGATACACCAGGTCGGCCGCCTCGCGCACCAGGTGCGCCCGGCCCTCGGACCCCGGCTCGGCGGCCGCCTCGACCACTTCGGCGGCTTCTTCCACGATCTTCTCGCCGATCTTGTCGACACCGCCTTCGAGCAATCGGTTCGTGTACGAGCGGTCGGACGGATGGGCCTTGCGGTCCAGGATGGCCGCCATCAACCGCTCCAGCGTTGCCTGCGGATCGCTCAAAACAGCACGCCTTTCCAAGCCAAACGGCACAGACGACAATCAAAAGCTGACCCTCCAATGTAGGCCGCGGCCACCCGGCAGGCAATGTTCGACGCTCGGCACACCTGGTTCCTGGTAGGCGCCACCGCGGTGGGCAAAACGGCGGTGGGGCTGGAGCTGGCGCGGCTGCTCGATGCCGAGATTGTCTCGCTCGACTCGATGGCCGTTTACCGGGGCCTCGATATCGGCACCGCCAAGCCAACCCCCGCCGAGCGCAACGCGGTCCGCCACCACCTGGTCGACATCCTCGAGCCCGCTCAGCCGTTCAGCCTGGCCGAGTACGTCGCGGCCGCCCGGCAGGTGTGTGCCGAGATCGAGGGCCGCGCCCGGCAGGCGCTGTTCGTCGGCGGCACGCCCCTCTATCTGAAGGCCATGCTGCGAGGCATCTTTGAGGGGCCGCGGGCCGACCTGGCACGGCGGCAAGCGTTGGAGTCGCAAGCTCGCCAGCAAGGGGGACACTGGCTTCACGAGCAGCTTGCTTCGGTCGATCCGGTGGCGGCCGCCCGGCTGCACCCCAACGACACCCGCCGCCTGGTCCGGGCCCTGGAGGTGTATGAAAAGACGGGGCGGCCGATCAGCGAGTGGCAGTCCGCCAAAGGCGGATTCGACCTGGGCGGCCCGGCCGAGCTGCACAACGTGTTCGTCCTCGATCGGCCGCGGAGCGAGCTGGTCGAGCGGATCGACCGGCGGGTCGAGGCCATGTTCGCGGCCGGGCTGGTCGGCGAGGTGTCCGGTCTTTTGGCGCGTGGAGGCGTGCTGGGCCGCACGGCCCGCCAGGCGCTGGGTTATCGCGAAGTGTTGGAGCACCTGTCCGGCGAGCGAGGTCTGGAAGAGACGATCGAGCTGGTCAAGCTGCGGACCCGGCAGTTTGCCCGCCGCCAGTTGACCTGGTTCCGCAGTCTCAGCGAATGCCGCTGGCTGCCGATCGAGGGCCAGATCGACCCAGCCGACGTCGCCCGGCGAATCGCAGCCCGCGAAAAGGAAGGAGGTTCGTAGTGATCCGCATTCATGCGGTCTTCCCCGCTCGTAGTGACCCGCATTCATGCGGTCTTCCTGCCAAACCGGGTATTGGGTCAGTTTAAATCGACCTGTGGATGCGGGTCCTATTCTGACGGCAACGGGTGGGCATCGTTGAGTTTCCGGGCGCCCTCGGGGTCCCCCACAAATGAATCGGGCGTCGTCCACCCATAGCCGCTGCCATCCGCGGCCACCCTCACGTACCAACCAGCCGCACGCATCTGTTTCGCAAATGCTATGGCCATCGTCTCCCACAAATCCGCTTTCCAGCGCGATTGCGCCAATTCCTGGCGCGCGGCCTGGAGGTCGCTGGCTAGTTGGCGATGATCTACCCACCAGCCCAGTGCCAGCGCGACAATCAGGGTAAGCCAGAGCAAGTCCCGAATCAAAAACCGTCGCATGAGCGGACTCCTAAAGTGCGGTCTTGCCTGATCGTACTCCGGCACGGCACCATCCGGCCACCCGCCAAAAGACCGCATGAATGCGGATCACTACGAACCTGCCAAGCCGCGTGAACTAGGCGGCCGGGCCGGCCCTCGAGGCGACAAGGTTCCGGCGGCGGCCGGTTTGGCACGGAATCTCATCGGCGGCGCCCGTCGGGCAGTCGTGGACGATGCGTCCATCGCACCCACCACGCCAACAACGCAAAGAACGCGACGGCAAGAACCGCTATCGCACCGAATGCTCTGACCGCCCACTTGGCCATGTCACGGCGATCTAGCCGACGCCCCGCCTCGCCCGGCGCCCTGTACGGATCCTCGGCCTGGCGGTCGTGGGGCTGGGTCATCGGTCGTTATGTAGAAATATGTAGATCGTGATCAGCCCAATCGTGACGAAAAAGAGCTCATGCGGATAGCGGAGTTCCAAGGCGACCCACGGGCCGACGACGCACAGGACGGCCAGCCAGAAGAGCGTCCGCAGGCGGAATTGGAAGGGACGGGCCATAGGTTCAGTTTAGCGGGCGGCATGCCGGTAGGAAGCGGTCCGTAAAGCACGATTCCTCGTGGACGGTCGGCTAAGATTAGAGGCATGTCGAAGCTTCGCAGATTTCGCAGAACCAGCGAGCGTTTTCACTGGCCCACGTTCCTTGGAACGGTGCTGGCGGTGTCGCTGTCGTTCTTGTGCGCGTGGGGCGCGACATGCTTTGGCGGCGGAGTCTTCTTTCAAGCGGTCGGCTGGTTCGGGGGGTTCTACCTTGGGCTAGCGCTCTACATTGCTTGGATCGCCTGGCGATCTATGCCGCGAAAAAGCCCCCCGTGAAAAAGCCTTTTCAAACGGTATCACTACCCCAGAAAGGAAGGAGGTGGGGAGGCGGGACGGCACGGCGACACGGCGATTCCTCCAGAGGCGGACTTGCAGCAAGGGAGCGAGGAACGGTGAGGCGAGAATCCCTGCCCCGAAGGGGCGCAACATATCAGCCCAGGGCAAGCGCAGCGGCGGTAGCCGCGTAGCGTCGCCCTGGGGGAGACAGCAACCCAACATGTCGTCAGCCCTGCAAGGGCGTAACAGCCACGGCGACACGGCGATCCTCCGGAGGCGGACTTGCAGCAAGGGAACGAGGAACGGTGAGGATGGGATCAAAGCAGTCACTTTCAGGCCTTCAGCCCGCGAAGCGGGCGGCAGTAGTCAACGCATGGTCGACGACCTATGGATCGGCAAACGGGAGACGCCACTCGCTGGCGCGTCGGGTTGGTATCCCCAGACGGCCTGGGAAGGCCGTCCTACCTGACCTCTGACCGCTGTCCTCTGACCTCTGCCTTCGTCTCGCCGTGTCGCCTCGTCGTTCCTCCTCGCCCCATCCGGGGCTGGACCTCCGACCTCTGCCTTCTGCCTTCGTCCTTCCTCCTTCTGCCCTTACAATACCCGGTTTGCCGCGGCCCCGGACTGGCCGCCGCTGTTGACCCGATAAGGAAAAGGCGTTGATCCGAACTCATACCTGCGGCGAGCTGCGCGCCGACCACGTGGGGCAAGAAGTCACTTTGTGCGGCTGGGTCGATTCGTACCGCGACCACGGCGGCGGCCTGTTCCTCGACCTCCGCGACCGCTACGGCAAGACCCAGATCGTCTTCGCACCCGAGGCGGGAGAAGAAGTCCAAGAAGCGGCCAGGGCCCTGCGCAGCGAGTTCGTGATCGCCGTCACCGGCAGCGTGGCCCATCGCCCCGAAGGCACGGTCAACCGCAAGCTGGCGACCGGGGCTGTCGAGGTCCGGGCCCGCCGGCTGGAGGTGCTCAATCGCAGCCAGACGCCCCCCTTTCAACCCGGAGCCAAGGAGCTTCCGGGCGAGGACCTGCGCCTCAAGTACCGCTACCTCGATCTCCGCCGCCCCGAGATGCAGCGGATCATGCTGCTGCGGCACCGCATCATCAAAGAGATGCGCGACTACTTCGACCTTCACGGCTTCGTCGACATCGAAACGCCCATGCTGGGCCGCAGCACGCCCGAGGGGGCCCGCGACTACCTGGTGCCCAGCCGCGTGCATCCCGGCTCGTTCTACGCCTTGCCGCAGTCGCCGCAGCTCTACAAGCAGATCCTGATGATGGCCGGCTACGACCGCTACGTGCAGGTCGCCCGCTGCTTCCGCGACGAAGACCTCCGCGCGGACCGACAGCCGGAGTTCACCCAGTTGGACATGGAGATGTCGTTCGTCGACAGCGACGACGTGATCGGCGTCATCGACGGCCTGGTCGCCCGGCTGGCCCGCCAGATTCTGGGCATGGAAGTCTCGATCCCGCTTGCCAGGATGAGCTACGATGAGGCCATGGAACGCTACGGTCACGATGCGCCCGACCTGCGGTTCGCCATGGAGCTGGTCGATCTGACCGACCTGGCCGCCCAGGCCGACTTCCGGGTCTTCCGGGCGGCGGCCGAAGAAGGCAAGCGCGTGCGGGGCATCAATGCCCGCGGCGCCGCCGCCCGCTATTCGCGCAAGGCGATCGACGAGCTCACCGAGTTCCTGAAAGGTTTTGGCGCCAAGGGGCTGGTCTGGTTCAAGGTCGAAACGGCCGGCGAGCTGGCCTCGCCCACCGCCAAGAACTTCAGCCCGGCCCTGCTGGCCCGCATCGGCGAGCGGATGCGGGCCGAGCCGGGCGACCTGCTGCTGTTCGTGGCTGACACGTTCGAAGCCAGCTCGAAGGCGCTCTCCGCGCTGCGCAAGCGGCTGGGCGAGGAGCTGGGGCTGTACAAGCCGGGGCAGATGCACTTCTCCTGGGTGGTCGAGTTTCCCATGTTCGCCTTCGACGACGAGACCGGCGGCTGGGCCGCCATGCACCATCCCTTCACGGCGCCGCGGCCCCGCGACCTGGCACTGCTGTCGACCGACCCCGGCAAGTGCCGGGCCCAGGCCTACGACCTGGTGATCAACGGTTCTGAGGCGGGCGGGGGGACGATCCGGATCCACGACAGCCAGGTGCAGCAGCAGGTGTTCTCGCTGTTGGGCATCGATGAGCGGCAGGCGCGGGAGCGGTTCGGCTTCCTGCTCGACGCCTTGAGCTTCGGCGCGCCGCCCCACGGCGGCATCGCGCTGGGGATCGACCGCTTCGTGATGCTCTTTGGCGGGTTGGACAACATCCGCGACTGCATCGCTTTTCCCAAGACCCAAAAGGCCGCCGACCTGATGACCGAGGCCCCTGGCCAGGTCGATGCCCGGCAGCTCAAGGAGCTCAGGCTCAAAATCGAAAAGGCAGACTAACCAAGGAGTATCCGCCATGAAGCGGGCATTCGATCGACGTGAAGCGTGGCCACGCCCCCTGGCAATGATCCCCCTGGCAATGATCCCCCTTGCGATGATCCCCCTTGCGATGATCTCTGCCGTCGGCTGCGGCCGCGGCGTGGACAACGGCGGCGCGATTGGAGACGATCCGGCGGCCGACGCGGCGCGCTCTGAACCAGGCGACGGCCAGCGGCGGGCGGATTCCGATCAGGCGGCCGGCGCCGTTCCACTTGACGAGCCGGCCGAGCCCGAGCTGCCGCAAGTCGTGTTGAGCGAGGCGCACGCGGCCATGCTGCTGGTCAAGGTGGGCCAAAAACTTCCCGACGCGACGTTGCCCGATCTGGAGGGCAACCAGCAATCGCTGGCCGGTCTTTTCGGCGAGCGGCTGACGGTGGTGTTGTTCTGGTCGAGCGACAGCATCTATTCGACGGTGGCCCTGGAGGACCTGGCGGCCGATGTGGCGGCCGCGTATGCGGACCGTGGGGTGCGCGTGGTGGGCATCAACGTGAGCGACACTTCGGAGGCGGCGAAGCAGGCCGCCGGCGCGGCGCAGGCCGCGTTCCCGAACCTGCTCGACCAGGATGGCTCGTTCTTATCGCGTGTCTCGACCGGCCGCCCGCCGCTGTTGTACCTGTTGGATAATGAAGGCAAGGTGATCTGGTTGGACATCGAGTATTCCCGCGAGACCCGCCGCCTCCTCGGCGACGCCATCGCCTTCGTCTTGCAAGAGGCGTCAGGAGTCATTGGTCATTAGTCATTTGTCATTTGTCATTGGTCATTGGTTCCGCCTGCGTCGGACTTTTCCGCCGAAGGCGGACCTGCGGCGCGGTTTGGCTTGCTCGCCCGGGGGGCGCACGTTGGTTGCCAGGGACTTCCAGTCCCTGGGTGATTGTCCACCCTGTATTCATTTCCGTCCGGCAGGGCGCACGCAGCGCGGCTAATCCCTTCTCCGGGACCTCGCCCCCTCGCTTCACCGTCATCGCCCGTAGGGCGCACGATCGTTGCCAGGGACTTCAGTCCCTAGTGACCGGTCTCACCTTCCCTTCCCCCCTTCCCTCCCCTTGTCGCCTTGTCGTGCTTCCCCCTTGCCCCCTCGCCTCATCGCCCCCT
>JBBDNX010000688.1:0-2154 GCA_040877345.1 Pirellulales bacterium | reverse complement strand
CGAGCCCGGCGCCGCGGACCCGCCCCACGGCGTCGATCTCGTCAATGAACAGGATGCAGGGCGAGGCTTCCTTGGCGGTCTTGAACATGTCGCGGACACGGCTGGCCCCGACTCCGACAAACATCTGGATGAACTCCGAGCCGTTGATCGAAAAGAACGGCACCCCGGCCTCGCCCGCCACCGCTTTAGCCAGCAGCGTCTTGCCGGCGCCCGGCGGCCCCATCAACAGTACGCCTTTGGGGATGCGTCCGCCGAGCCGCTGAAACTTCTCGGGGTTCTTCAAGAACTCGACCACTTCGGCCAGGTCGTTCTTGACCCCTTCCAGGCCGGCCACGTCCTCGAACGTCACCCGCTGCTTGCCGGTTTCATAGCGCTTGGCCGGGCTCTTGCTGAAACCCGAAAGGATCCCGCCCCCCAGAAACTGGTCGCGCGTCCGCCGCAGCATGATCCACATGCCCAGCAGCAACAGCACCGGCACGGCGATATATAGCAGGATCAACAGCCCGATGCCGCTGTCGACTTTCTCCGACTTGTAGTTCTCGCCCAGCCGCTCTTGCAGCCTGCGATCCAACTCCTCGCCGGCCAGGGGGCTGATATACACCACGAAATCGACCAGTTCGGCCTGTTGTTCGGCGGCTGCGGCCTCGGACGGCTGGGCGGCTGGCTGACGAGGAGGGCTCCCCTCCTTGGCGGCGGTTTCCTTTTTTGTCCGCTTGTATTTTCCCCGGACTTCCTGGTTGTCGATGATCGTGGCCTCGGCAACCCGGTTCGCGTCCAGTAGCTCGACGAACTTGCCGTAGGCGATCTCCTCCCGCCTGCCCGACTCATTGGCCTTGTACAGCATCCAGAGCAGCAGCAGCACCATCGCCAACACCACCAAGGTCGGCGGGCTGAAGCGGGGGCGCGAGGGGGGCGGCTTTTCGGACACGGGGCTGCCGCCCGCGGGTTGCTTATTCTCCATCAAGGGGCCTTTCTTTCCTTAATACACGGCAATTCCAGCAAGACATTTCATTGTAGTGTATCGGCCGCCTGGTTTCGATGCGGCGGCTCCCCAAGCGCCGGAGGTTTCTCGCTGAACGGCGGCTGTCGACACTTAAGGAACAACTGCACTTCCTCGTACCGCGTCCCGGCGGGCAGGCGCGTCAACAGCGGCCGTATCCGCTCGGGCATGCCCGGCCCGATCACGCTTTCGAAGGCCGCGATTGCCGACGGCGATAAAAACCATTCCGCCCGCACCCCCCGTCCCTCTTCCAAGGCCCGCAGCGCGTGGTCCAGAATCACCTCGCGGGAGAGCCCCCGCGCCGCCCGGCACTCATCCACGCTCAACCCGGCTGACAACATTCGCCAGGTCCAATAGTGGCTGGGGGCCGACTGGACACTTTCGCCGCCCGCCTCCGCCGTCTCGGCGGCCGCGCCGCCCCGCGCGTCGAGCGATGGCGGCATGGCCGCTGGGCGGTCCGGCGCATTGGCGGCCCCGAGAGCCGCAGCGCCGGCTGCCGCCGCCGGTCCGCCGAAGGCGGATGGGACGCCGGCGGTTGGCGGCGGGCCCGACATCGCCGCGGTCATCCGCGCCGCGATCGCGACGTCCGCCGGCAGCGCCACGTCGATCGTCGCCCTGCCGGCCATCACGTCCTTGCCTAACTCGGTCAACTGCAGCCTCGGGCGCTGGTTTTCCGTGCCGACCTGTTCCAGGCAGCGCGTCTCCAACAGCGCGTCGAGCAGTCCCACGACAACCTCCTGCTTCCACGGCGACAGCAGGCCGTGGGTGGTCAGCAGGTGCAGGCCGTTTCGCTTCACTTTGGCGGCGTTCGAACCGCAGAGCATCTGCGCGATCAGATGCTTGCCGAATCGGCCGCGGGCCCGGGCCACTCCGCTCAAAGCCTTGCGGATCGCCTCCAGCTCCTGACCGCTGGCCGGCGCGGCAACGGCCGGATGGGCGGCCGCCGGAGACGTTCGCGAGCGGGCGGCCCGCGTGCAGTTGTCGCAACGGCCGCACGGCTCGCTGCCGGCCTGGCCAAAATAATCGAGGATCTCGCGCTGGCGGCAGCGGCCGCTCTGGGCAAACCCGACCACGCGGTCCAATTTCGCGTACTCGGCCCGTTTCCGCTTTTCGAGGTCGGCGAATTCGATGCCGAGCCCATGGAACGGATTCTC
>JBBDNX010000687.1:0-11906 GCA_040877345.1 Pirellulales bacterium | reverse complement strand
CCGCCAACTGCACCGTGGCCCGGTTCTGCTCCTTCTCCAGGTACGTGCGGCCTTTCTTCACGTTCAAATGGTCCCACGGCAGCCTGGCGTCCAGCGCGTAGGCCCGATGGACCGTCGCTTCCACGTCGACGCCGCCGTCGGCGAGCGCCTGCCACCACAAATCGGGCTGAAAGCACTCCCGCCAGCTATCGAGCCGCGCGCCGCGCTGCCAGGCCAGCTCGAGCGCCTCGGCCACGCGCCGGTCGCCCCGGCTCAGCACTCCTTCCAGCAGGCTGGTCTCGGTGTCGTGGCACTTGACGGCCACGCTGGGCACCTGCCGCCGCCTTCTCAGGTACCGGTGCGCCCAATGAAAATACTCCCTTCCCGATTATGGCAAACAAGCCACTTTCGCAGTAGGGGAGGGGAGCTGAGGCCCGGAGCACCGATTTACGGCCCCTCGCCCCGGCAGCTAGCAGATGCCGGAGACCCAAGACCAGACGCGCAAGCCCACGTCTGGTATCTTGAACGAAGCGGCGTCGCGCCCCCTGTCTGGCTCCTGACTCCTGGCTCCTGACTCCTGACTCCTGACTCCTGGCTCCTGACTCCTGGCATGTCCTACCTGGATCACGACTTCTTTGCACGCGATACCGTCACCGTAGCGCGCGAGCTGATCGGCGCGCGGCTGATCGTGGGCGCTTGCCGGGCACGCATCGTCGAGGCCGAGGCCTACACCACCGACGCCGCTTCGCATGCCGTCACCCGACGCCATGCGGCCTCGATCATGCACCACACGTACGGGCACGTCTACGTCTACAAAATCTATGGCATCCACTTCTGCTTGAACTTCACCACCGAGCGCGAAGGGGCGGGGGCCGTTCTGATCCGCGCGGCCCAGCCGCTGGCCGGCATCCAGCAGATGGTCCGGCGCCGCGGCCTCGACGACCGCCGCAACCTGCTGCGAGGTCCCGGACGGCTGTGCCAGGGCCTGGGCATCGACCTCAGCCAGAATGGCCGCCCGTTGGGAGGACCGATCAAGCTGAAGGCGGCCTCCACTGCGGCCGTGGTGGTCCAAGGGCCCCGCATCGGCATCACGCGGGCAACGCAGCTCGAGTGGCGGTTCTATGAGCCCGACAACCCTTACGTCACACTCAGCCGACTGCGTCCGGCTCGAACCCGGATCGAATCCAAGCTAGACTGAACCATGGTTCCCGGCCGCCGGTTGGATCGACTGAACGAAGCTGAAAGCAAGCCATGACGGTGCTTGAACGAACGCGTTTGACGACGCTCTTCAAAGCGGGCCCTGCGTGCCTGGGGGATAAGCGTGCCCCAGCCTTGTTCTCTTCTGCCCCGGCTGCCTGGGTCAAAGCGTCAGCGTGCCCCAGTCTTCGTTCGTATTGCCCCGCGTTCTCTTTGTCTCCTTGTCTCCTTGTCTCCTTGTCGTTCTTCGTTGCCGGGGCGGTGCTTGCCGGCTGTTTTGCCAAGCCGGCCCAGGCTCAAAGCCGCCAGCAGTTCGCCGATGCCCGCCAGCGGATGGTCGATGAAGAGATCGTGGCGGCTGGCGTCAGGGACCCGCGGGTGATCGAGTCGATGCGCGCGACGCTCCGGCACGAGTTCGTTACGGTCTCCCAGCGCGCCAACGCCTACTACGACATGGCCCTGCCAATCGGCGAAGGCCAGACGATTTCGCCCCCCTTCATCGTGGCCTACATGACCGAACAGCTCGACCCGCAGCCGGCGGACACCGTGCTCGAAATCGGCACCGGCAGCGGCTACCAGGCGGCCGTGCTCAGCCCGCTGGTCCGCACCGTTTACTCGATCGAGATCGTCAAGCCGCTTGGCGAACGGGCCGCCAGGACGCTCAAGCGACTCAGGTACGACAACGTCTTCACCAAGGTGGGCGATGGCTACCAGGGCTGGCCAGAACATGCCCCCTTCGACAAGATCATCGTCACCTGCTCGCCCGAGAACGTGCCGCAGGCGCTCGTCGAGCAGCTCAAGGAAGGGGGCCGCATGGTCATCCCCCTGGGCGAGCGCTATCAGCAGACGCTGTACCTGTTTCGCAAGCAGGATGGCAAGCTGGTCTCCGAGGTTCTGTTGCCGACGTTGTTCGTGCCGATGACCGGCGCCGCGGAAGAGCGCCGCCAGGTCCAGCCCGATCCGTTGAAGCCCGCCATCTACAACGGCGGCTTCGAAGAACTCTCCGCCGAGGGCGAGCAGGCTCACCCGCTCGGCTGGCACTATGTCCGGCAGATGCAGCGGGTCGAAGCCGCCGACGCTCCGCAAGGAACCAGCTACGTCACCTTTGACAACCAGGTGCCCGGCCGCGGCAGCCAGGCCCTGCAGGCCTTTGCCGTCGACGGCCGACAGGTGCGCCAGCTCGATGTTTCTCTCTATGTCCGCATCCAGGACGTGCGGCCCGGCCAATCGATCCAGCAGCTCCCGCTTTTGGGCATCACCTTCTACGATGAGCGGCGATCCGTCGTGGGCCGCCAGATCGTCGGTCCCTGGCGAGGCTCGTTCGCGTGGCGCCGCGAGCGCGAGGTCCTGCCCGTTCCACCGCGTGCCCGCGAGGCCATTCTGCGGATTGGACTCTTGGGCGCGGTCGGCCAACTCAGCCTCGATGCCATCGAGCTTGAAGCCGCCAAAGACTAGTCCGGCCTAACGCCGACCAGGCCACTTGCTGCCACAAGAAGGTCGATTCGCTGGTTGCCAGTTCCTCACTTCGGACGATTCCGAACCACCCCAGCGACATCAGCGCCAATGCAATGAGCGGAATCGACCACGGCAGCCTGGCTGCCCAAACGGGTCGATGCATCGGGCCGACTCCACCAAGGCGGGGCCAAGGGCCTTCCAGTTGACGATTTCTCGCCGCGGGCCCGCACCGAACGGCGGATTATAGGCGGCCGCTGCCAGCCGCCCCATTGTCAAACAGCCCAGTCCGTGGAGTTCGTCCGAGACTTCTAGCGGGGGGGCACGCCGCTTGCACAAATTGGCCCTGCAATTCACCGAATAAGCCAAATATCTCCCAATCATCCCATTCTTTGTGACCGATAAAATCTACGCAAACTTCTTGATTTAACGTGCTACGCTTGCTATGTTGCCGGGGAGAACACCCTCCGTTTATCAACGTGTCTTCAGGGAGCATGGACCCATGTTGCGAAGGAAGATAGTAGGCAGATTGCTGGCGGGTGCGGCCTTTGCGGCCGTCGCCTGTGTCGTCGATGTACCTCGGGCGGACGCTTTCTGGGGCCACGGTTCTTCGGGCGGCTCATACGGTGGCTCGTCCGGCGGATCGTATGGTGGTTCGCAAGGATCGTACGGCGGCAGCCATGGCGGGTGGTTTCATCGCCGGTACGCCCGGCGCGCGATGCGGGCCTACTACCACTCCAGCGGCGGATCGTCGGGGGGCTGGGGCTACGGGGGCGGCTCGTCGGGCGGGTACGGCTACGCTTCGAGCGGCGGCAGTAACGGCTACGGCAGTTGGGGTTCCAGCGGCGGCGGGTACGGCGCCGCGTATGGCGGCGCGTACGACACGATGATCGAGTCGGGCGCTCCCGGCGAAGCCGCCCCGTATGAGGAAGGGCCTCCGCCGCCTCCGCCAGGCGATGACGACCTGCCCCCGGACGCCGACCTGCCTCCCGATCCGGACGAGCCGAGCGCCGGCGGCACGAGGCGGCTCATGCCGCTGATGCGCAGCGCCACGCTCAATGTTCGCGTGCCGCTGGAAGCCAAGGTGTACGTCAACGGGTTGGCAACCAGCAGCCGCGGCAGCTTGCGGCGATACGTATCGAACGGCCTGCAGCCCGGCTACAGCTACACCTATGAGTTGCGTGCCGAGATGGTTCAGGACGGCCGAGTTCTCAGCGAGACGAAGACCGTCAAGCTCGAAGCGGGCCAGAGCTCGACGATCGACTTCGCCTTCGCCGATCGAAACGAGCCCAATGAGCGGGTCGCCGCCGCAGGGTTGCGGACCAGTCTCACGCTCCGCGTGCCGGCCGACGCGCGCGTCTATCTTTCGGGCAACGAGACCAGCTCGTTCGGCGTGGTCCGCCACTTCTCGACCACGCGGCTGGCCGAGGGAGACCAGTGGCTGGATTACGAAATCAAGGTCGAAGTGGACCGCGACGGACAGACGCTCAGCAGAGAGCAGACCGTTTCGCTCGCGGCCGGCGATGCCCGCGAGCTGACCATCGACTTCGACGGCCCCGAGCTGGCCCTTACCGCCAGCAAATAGTCGTCGTCGGCACCTCCTGCTACAATCAACCCTCGCACGGGCCATAAGGCGCGTGCGAGGGTTTTTTTATATTCATTCCAGCCCGCTTCCGGGAACGGCAGCGGTGTTCATTTTCAACCTGCCGACTGTGATGCGCCGATACCAACAGCGACGGCCTGATGCGCCGACCCCTGTTTGACGTTTCCCACGAGAGCCGAAATGGGTGCCCAGACGAAACCAGCCTCGTCACGTTCCGCCGGCCAGCTCGACGCCTGGCACCGCTGGGGTCCGGCCCGCCGGGCGGTCGTCAGTGGACTGCTGCTGGCCCACTTGCTGGCAATCCAGGTGGGTCCCCGCTCGCCTTCGATCCTCTCCGATGTGATGCGGCAATTTTACCGTCCCTATTTGGACGCGGCCTACCTGGACCACGGCTACAAGTTCTTCGCGCCGGAGCCGGGTCCCAGCCATTTGATCCGCTATGAGCTGGAGTTCGCCGACGGCAGCCGATTGGAGGGGCGCCTTCCCGACCGCGCCCGGCATTGGCCGCGGCTCTTGTACCACCGGCACTTCATGCTCAGCGAGTTCATGCCGCAATTCGGCGACCAGGTTTGGGATCCGCGATTGCCATGGCAAGAGCAGCTCTTCTCACCGGCGCAACAGACGTACATCCGTTCGTACGCCAGCCATTTGCTCGAAGAGCACGATGCACGGCGAGTCACGTTGTATCTGGTCCAGCACCGGGTGCCCGACCCGGCCGAAGTGCTCGGCGGCTTGGCTTTGGACGATCCCAGCTTGTATCGCACGCGCCCGATGGGATCCTTCGAGAGGCAACGGCGATGACGCCGGTCAACGACTATCTCCGCCGATTGGCCGCCGCCGCCCATGACGGCTGGAACCGTTTCTGGTTCACCCCCGCCGACCCGGCCACTTTGTCCTTGATTCGCCTGGCGGCCGGCGCGATGTTGTTCTACACCCACCTCGTGTGGACCCTCGATCTCGAAGCCTTCTACGGCCCGCACAGTTGGGTAGGGCCCGCCGCGGCCACCACGGTCCTGCGCGACCCGGACGGCACCGGCTACACCTGGAGCCACTTCTGGCTCATCCAGGACACCGCCGTGCTGTGGGCCGCCCACCTGGCCGCCCTGGTCGTCTTTGCCATGTTCATGCTCGGTTGGTTCACCCGCCTCACCTCGGTGCTGGCCTACCTGCTTGCGGTGGCCTATATCCACCGCGTGCCGGGCGCCTTGTTCGGACTGGATCAGATCAATGCCATGTTGGCCATGTATCTGATGCTTGGGCCGTCGGGGGCGGCCTGGTCGCTGGACCGACTGTGGGCCGCTCGCCGCGCCGGCCGGCCGCTGCCGCCCGCCGAGCCCTCGGTCAGCGCCAACCTGGCGATCCGGCTGATTCAGTTGCACATGTGCGTGATCTACTTCTATGCGGCCTTGTCCAAGATGCACGGCGGTCCGACGACCTGGTGGAGCGGCGAAGCGATCTGGTACGCGATCGCCAACCTGGAATACCAGTCGTGGGACATCACCTGGCTGGCGCGGTGGCCGCTGTCGATCGCCTTGATCACTCAAGTAACGCTCTACTGGGAGCTCTCGTTTTGCGTGCTGGTTTGGCCTCGACTGGCGCGTCCGCTCATGTTGGTGATGGCCGTTCCGGTCCACCTGGGCATCGCGTTGTGCATGGGCATGATCACCTTCGGCCTGGTGATGTTGATCGGCTGCCTGTCGTTCGTCCCGCCCGACCTGGTCCGCCGGCTGCTCCGCTTTCCGTCGGACCGCAGAGCAGGGCAGGCCCATAGTGACCCCGGGTCAGGTGTCAGGAGTGCCACTGCTTGTCCGCCTTTGGCGGACCGCCGTGTCGGGACCGAGAAGCAGTGATACGTCGTGTCAGTCCCTGCTTCAGAAGGCGGACGGCACACGGAGTGTGGCCTGCTACTTTCCTGCCAAATTCCTGCTACACTTGAGCTAAGGCATACGGGGCTACGGCATACGGAGTATGCCTGCTACTTTTCCCGGGAGGTACGTGGAGTTGTTCGAAACTGTTGCCGTGGTCGGTGCTACCGGGGCCGTGGGCGAGATTATCCGCCGGCTGCTCGAAGAGCGCAATTTCCCCTTCGGGCGGATCAAATTCCTCGCCTCAAAGCGTTCAGCCGGCCGCACGATTACCTTCCAGGGCCGCACCTGGCCCGTGGAGGAGCTCACTCCCCAAGCCTTCGAGGGGGTCGATCTGGCCATCGGCAGCACTCCCGATGAGGTGGCCCGCGATTTCGCTCCCTGGGCGGTCGAGCGGGGGGCGGTCGTCGTGGATGAGAGCGGCTACTGGCGGATGGACCCCAACGTGCCGCTGGTCGTTCCGGAAGTCAATCCCGGTGCCGTGGCCAACCACCAGGGCATCATCGCCAGCCCGAACTGCTCGACGACGCAGATGGTCGTGGCCCTCAAGCCGCTGCACGATGCCGCCTGCGTCCGACGCGTCGTGGTGAGCACCTACCAGGCGGCCAGCGGAGCAGGAGTGGCCGGCCAGCGCGACCTGGACCAGGGCACCCGCTCGCGGATCGACGGCCGCCGGCACCGCTGCGAGACTTTTGCGCACCCGATTGCGTTTAACCTGATTCCGCAGATCGGCTCGCCGAAACAGGAAGGCTACACGTCCGAGGAAATGAAGATGGTCCACGAGACCCGTAAGATCCTCGGCGATCCGGAGATTCAGATCTGCGCCACCTGCGTCCGCGTGCCGGTCAGCAATTGCCACAGCGAGAGCATTCTGGTCGAGACCGAGCGCAAGCTCACTTGCGCGGAGGCCCGCGAGCTGTTCGCCGCCATGCCCGGCGTCGTGGTGGTCGACGACCTGGCGGCCAAGAGCTACCCGATGCCGCTGGACTGCGA
The DNA here is from genome assembly GCA_040877345.1 of Pirellulales bacterium. GTDB lineage: Bacteria > Planctomycetota > Planctomycetia > Pirellulales > JAICIG01 > JBBDNX01. The sequence goes on along the minus strand of JBBDNX010000687.1, from coordinate 4,817 downwards.
TGGCCGCGACGAAGTCTTCATCGGCCGCATTCGCGAAGACCTGTCCAGCCCGAATGGTTTGGCGTTCTGGTGCGTCAGCGACAACCTCCGCAAGGGAGCCGCCACGAACGCCGTGCAGATTGCCGAGCTGCTGGTCGCCCGGGCCCGGCCGGCCGGGGCTCAACCCGTGGCCGGCGGCCCTTCGAAATATTGATCCAGCCGGTGCCTGGGCCGGCATTTTTTGAGAGTCTCGCGATTCGCGATATCGCCGTGCGCACGCTCAAGTTGACGCTGTCGTACGACGGCTCCCGCTATGCGGGATGGCAGGCGCAGCCTGGTCAGCTCACGTTGCAGGGGGTGCTGGAGGAGGCGCTGGCCAAGGTCACCGCCCAGACCGTCCGTGTCGTGGCCAGCGGCCGCACGGATGCCGGCGTACACGCCTTGGGCCAGGTCGTCAGCTTTCAGATCGATAGCCGCCTGTCGGCCGAAGTGTTCGAGCAGGCGCTGAATGCCGAGCTGCCGGCCGACGTGGCGGTGCTGGCGGCCGCCGATGCGCCGGACGGCTTTCACGCCATCCGCGACGCCGTGGGCAAGCGCTATCGCTACGTGATCCACGACGGGCCGGTCCGCGACGTGTTCCGCCGCCAATACGTCTGGCACTATCGGCAGCGGCTGGACGAGCAGGCAATGCACCGCGCCGCCCAGCCGCTGGTGGGCCGGCACGACTTCCGCAGCTTCGAGACCGCCTGGCCGCAGCGCGCCAGCAGCGTCCGCACGGTCACCGAGATCGCCGTCGAGCGGGGCAGGGGGGGCGCGGCCGACCTGGTCCAATGCGAGGTGGCTGCTGACGGCTTTTTGTACAACATGGTCCGTGCGATCGTGGGCACGCTAGTCGAAGTCGGCCGCGGCGCCCGCGACGAGTCATGGCCTGGCCAGGTGCTGGCCGTCGGCGACCGCGCGGCGGCCGGCATGACCGCGCCGCCCCAAGGGCTGTTCCTGGTCCAGGTGGACTATCCGTAGCATGCGCGTGGCGCACCTCATTACCCGGCTGATCCTGGGCGGAGCGCAGGAGAACACGTTGTTGACCTGCGAGGGTCTGCTGGGCGACTACGGCGACGACGTGCTGCTGGTCACCGGGCCGGCGCTGGGTCCCGAGGGAAGCCTGCTCGACCGGGCCCGCCGCCGCGGCGTGCCGCTGGCCATCGTGCCCGAGCTGCGGCGGGCCATCCACCCCTGGCGCGATTGGCGCAGTTACCGGGCCCTCAAGAAGGTCCTCCGCGACTTTGGTCCCGACGTCGTCCACACCCACAGCGGCAAGGCCGGCCTGTTGGGCCGCGCGGCCGCCAGCGCCCTGGACGTGCCCGCCATCGTGCACGGCGTACACGGCGCGCCGTTCCATCCTTACCAGAATGCCGCCGCCCGCGCCTTCTTCCAGGCCTGCGAGCGGTGGGCCGCCCGCCGCTGCCATGCCTTGATCAGCGTGGCCGACGCCATGACCGACCTGCTGGTCGAAGCCGGCGTGGCGCCGCGGGAAAAGTTCACCACCATCTACAGCGGCATGGAAGTCGAGCCGTTGCTCGAATCCGCCCGGCACCGCCAGCGCGTCCGCGGCGAGCTCGGCTATCGGCCCCAGCACGTCGTCGTGGGCAAAATTGCCCGCCTGTTTCATCTCAAGGGGCACGACGACGTCATCGAGGCCGCCCGGCTGGTCTCGGCCCGCCACCCGGACGTCCGTTTCCTGTTCATCGGCGACGGCCTGCTGCGCCAGTCGCTCGAACGTCGCATCCTCGACGCCGGCATGGAGGGCTTGTTCCAGTTCACCGGTTTGGTGGCGCCCGAGCGGATCCCGGAGCTGCTGTCGGCCATGGACATCGTGGTCCACGCCAGCTTGCGAGAAGGGCTGGCCCGCGTGCTGCCTCAGGCTCTGATCGCCGGCAAACCGGTCGTCAGCTACGATGTGGATGGAGCGCGGGAGGTGGTTATTCCCGGCCAGACCGGCTGTCTGCTTTCGCCCCGCGACCGGGCACAACTGGCGGGCGCCATTGACCAGCTCGTGGTCGACCCGGCCCTGCGCGAGCGGCTGGGCAGCGAGGGCCGCCGCAGGTTCACTGAGCTTTTCCGGCACCAGCACATGACGGCGCGGACCCGCGAGCTTTATCTGCACGTGCTCGCCTGACGGCCGGCCCGGCGGCCGGCGCCCGCCTGAGGCGCTCCGGGGGCCTCGGCCGATCTCTGCCGGCCGATTGTTCATCCGGCGGGCGCCGGTTAAGATAAACTGCACTTTCGCTGGATCCCTGTTTTCCCGATAGTGCCGCCCGGCGGGCGGACGGAGGCGCGTACGACGCTTGTCACTGGCAGGACAACAATACATCGGCCCCTACCGGTTGCTGAGCATCGTGAAAACAGGCCAAACCAGCCAGGTTTGGGCGGCGATCAACGACAAGAACCAGGAGCGCCACGCGATCAAGCTCCTCTTGGCTGAGTTCCGCGCCGACCGCGAGCACGTGGCCTACATGAAGAACGAATTCGCGGTCGGCCGCGCGCTGAAGCACGAGCGCGTCATCCGTATCTTCGAGTATGGGGTCAGCGGAAAGACTCCCTACCTGGCCATGGAGTTCTTTCCCTACCCGAACATGAAGGACATCATCCAGCAGGTCCTGGACAAGGTCGCCTTCATGATCCCCACCATCATCGAGCGGGCCGCCCAAGGCCTGGCCTATTTCAACGAACAGGGCTGGGTGCACCGCGACATCAAGCCCGATAACTTTCTGGTCAACGAGCAGGGCGAGGTCAAGCTGATCGACTTCGCACTGGCCCAGCGCGTCAAGGGAGGCCTGTCACGCATCTTCTCCCGCAAGTCCAAAATTCAGGGCACCCGCAGTTACATGTCGCCCGAACAGATTCGCGGCCAGCCGCTGGGCGTCCAATCCGACGTCTACAGTTTCGGCTGCACCGTGTTTCATCTGCTGGCCGCCCAGCCACCCTTTACAGGCGTCAGCAGCAACGAGCTGTTGACCAAGCACCTGCGGACCACCGCCCCGCCCATCGAAGCCTACAACCGCCAGGTCACCCCCGAGTTCTCGCAGCTCTTGCAGGCCACCATGGCCAAGCGGCCGCAGGCCCGGCCCGCCTCGCTGGGAGATTTCCTCCGCGAGTTCCGATCCATCAAGGTCTTCAAGGAACCGCCACGCCCCGTTCCCAGTCACGGCCGCGAGAGTGCGGCCTAGCAATCGTCTTTTTCAGCGGCTCGCCCATGGCACCCATCAATCACCGGTTGGCGTTCGAGAAGCCCATTTACGAGCTGGAGGCCCGGCTGGCCGGACTCGAAGCCCAAAGCGATGCTTCGGCCGAGGCCGCCGAGCAGCTCCGCCGCCTCCGCCGCGAGCTGGCCGAAGTGAAGAAAAAGGTTTTCAGCCGGCTCGAACCCTGGGAAACCGTGCAGGTCGCCCGCCACGACGATCGGCCCAGGACCAACGATTACATCCACCTTGTCTTCGACGAGTACGTCGAGCTGCACGGCGATAAGTCGTTCGGCGACGACCGGGCGCTGCTCACCGGCTTTGCCAAGCTCGAGCAATACAAGGTGCTGCTGGTGGGGCATCAGAAAGGCAAGACGCTCAAGGAACGCCAGGAGTGCAACTACGGCTGTGCTCACCCCGAGGGCTATCGCAAGGCCGTCGCCAAGATGAAGCTGGCCGCCAAGTATCGCATGCCGGTGATTTGCCTCATCGATACGCCCGGCGCGTTTCCCGGCGTCGGCGCGGAGGAACGCGGCCAGTCCCAGGTGATCGCCAATGCCATGTTCGAGATGTCGCGGCTGCCCACGCCGATCGTCTGCGTGGTGATCGGTGAAGGCGGCTCCGGCGGGGCCCTGGGCATCGGCGTCGGCGACAAGGTGGCCATGCTCGAGCACGCCTACTACTCGGTCATCAGTCCGGAAGGCTGCTCCGGCATCCTATGGAAGAGTCCGGCCTATGCCGAGCAGGCCGCCCGGGCCTTGAAGATCACTTCCGCCGATCTGTTGGGCTTCGGCGTGGTCGACGACATCATCGACGAGCCGCTGGGAGGCGCCCATCGCGACCACCACCAGATGGCAGGCCGTTTGAAGATGTACCTGGTGCGTGCCCTGAGGGAGCTGGTCGGCCGGCCGCTGGAGGCCTTACTCGAGGCCCGCTATCAGAAGTTCCGCCGCATGGGGGTGTTTCTTGAAAAGGAGGAAGGAGAAAGCAGCAGGGAATAGGGAGAGCGGCGTTTTCCACGTGGACATCCGGCCCGGCAAACCGAACATAAGAAACATTATCGGACGTTGGGAAGAGGCCTGGATTTGGCCCCCGTGACGTCTTGCTCCCTGCTCCCGGCGATATAATACCCTCATGCACACCGACGCCCAAATCCTGGTCGAGGGACAACGGCTGAACCAACCGGCCTTCCACTCGCTGTACGAGCGGATGCCCCCAGAGACCCGAGCCGAGTTGATCAGAGGAGTCGTCTCCATGCCTTCTCCCCTCGGCTCCGAGCATGGCGACGTGAGCGCCGCCGTCGTTGTCTGGCTTGGCCACTACGCCGCGTCCACCCCCGGCGTCCGCGCCACGCTCAACACTTCCACCGTGTTGGGCCCTCTCAGCGAAGTCCAGCCCGATGCCTCGCTGCGTATCCTGGAACAGTTTGGCGGCCAGACCCGCACCGACCCGAGGTACCTGGTTGGTGCTCCGGAGTTGGTGGTCGAGGTGGCTCGCAGCAGCCGCTACATCGACCTGGGTCCCAAGCTCTGGGAGTACGGGCGCGGCGGCGTCCGCGAGGACGTGGTCGTGGCCCTCGACCCCTACCAGGTGTTCTGG
>JBBDNX010000686.1:0-2166 GCA_040877345.1 Pirellulales bacterium | reverse complement strand
CCACGCTAGCAGAATGCCCCGCTTCAATCACACACGCTTGCCGGAAGGACACAGTAGTCCGATGATCCTGCACGTCGACATGGATGCTTTCTATGCCTCGGTCGAGGAGCGGGACAACCCGGCATTGATCGGCAAGCCGGTGATCGTGGGCGGAACGCCCGCCGGCCGTGGGGTGGTGGCGGCAGCGAACTATGTCGTCCGGAAGTTCGGCGTGCATAGCGCCATGCCTACGTCGAAGGCCTTGCGGCTTTGCCCGGATGCCATCGTGCTGGCCTGCCGAATGGAACACTACGCCCAAATCTCCCAGCAGATCCAGGGGATCTTCGAGCGCTATACGCCGCTGGTCGAGCCCCTTTCGCTGGACGAAGCCTTCCTCGATGTGACGGGCAGCCGGCAGCTCTTCGGGCCGGCGGATCGGATCGGTCGGAGGATCAAGCAGGAAATCCGCACGGAGCTGGGACTGGTGGCCTCGGTGGGCGTGGCCCCCAACAAGTTCCTGGCCAAGCTGGCCAGCGATCTGGGCAAGCCGGATGGTTTCGTCGTCGTCGATTCCCAGCACGTCCAGGGTTTTCTCGACCCGTTGCCCGTTGGCCGCTTGTGGGGCGTGGGCCGCGTCGCCGGCCGCGAGCTGGAGAGCATGGGCGTGCGCACGATCGGCGAGCTGGGGCGCTTGCCCGCCGAGGCGCTTGAGGAGCGGTTCGGCGAGTCGGGCCGGCACCTGTGGGAGCTGGCGCACGGCGTCGACGAGCGGCCCGTGGTGCCGGACCGCGAGGCCAAGAGCATCTCGCACGAGACCACCTTCGCGGCCGACATCGACGACACGGAATCGCTGCGGGCCTGGCTGCTGGAGCTGACGGAGCAGGTCGGCCGCAGGCTGAGGCGGCATCGCCTGCGGGCACGCACCGTTCACCTCAAAATCCGCTTCGCGGACTTCCGCACGCTGACGCGCTCGGAGACGCTGGCCCAGCCGACCGACATCACCCACGAGCTGTGGCAGGCGGCGGCCGAGATGCTGGCCAACCGGCTGCCCGCCCGGCGCCTGCCCGTGAGGCTTTTGGGGATGGGCGCCAGCAACCTCGACCGGTCCGAGCGGTCACAACGGCAGTTGTTCGACGAGCCGGACCGCCAGAAGCACGGCCGGCTCGACGCGGCCGCGGACCGGATCAAAGGGCTGTTCGGCGACTCGGCTCTCGGCCCTGCCAGCGGGCTGGCGCACGACGCGCACCACAAGCCCGCGCCCCGGCCGGGCGGCGAAGCGGGGTGAGCGCTACTCACGCGGTGCTCCGTGCTGAAGACAGCATGGTAGAAGTGCTGCGCTAGGCTTCGGGCATGAGCCGCTTGGCCTTGCTGCTGAGACCTGGGTGGCACGAGGTAGCTATAAGGGCGTACGTGCGTTGCCAGGGGCTTCCAGCCCCTGGAAGCTGAAACCCATCCCATTCTCTCTCCCCCTTTCCCTCCGCCCGCAGGGCGGACGGGCTCACTTCAACAACCTCGTTCTCCTCAAACTCAATTCCGTGCGCGCGCAGGAACTCGGATATGATCGCTTTTGAAAAGCGGCTGCTGCTTGACCGGCGGATTCCGGCGTGGTCGAATGGTTCGCAAAGTCGCCTTGCCAGGCATTCGTTCGCCACGCACGTCCTGGAAGACGGCTACGACGTTCGAACGCCCGTCCCAGTCCGCATAAACGTGCATTGAGCTCATGGAGAAAGCAGGACGCAATGGGAAGGATCGCGGTGGTGTGGCCGGAACGGAGGGAGGCCGTAGGCCGACCGGAGTTCCGGACGGCCGGACGGAGCGCTTGCTCCGCGCGGTAGTCGTGCCTTGGCAGGATTCAAAAAGCAAAAAACTTTGCCCATATTTCCACCTATCCTGCCCCGCGCCTCTCTGCTAGAACCGAAAGCAGGCCCGCACGGGTTTCTAGTTCCTCGTTCCTGGTCCCCGGCAAACCACCAACCAGCGATCCGCCGCAGGCTGACACAGTCGGTGAGGCGATAGGTCTTCGTCCGTCCCAAGCACCAAGAACCAAGATCCAAGCACCAAAGATCCAAGCACCAAGACCAGCTTCCGTCAGTTCTGACCATTCGAGTTCTGACCCTTAAATCACCGAAAATCGGGAAACAACTCAAACTCAGGAATCAGGAATCAGGGGTCAGGAGTCGGCCACAG
>JBBDNX010000685.1:0-2170 GCA_040877345.1 Pirellulales bacterium | reverse complement strand
GCCTCGGGCACGATGAGCTCGAAGTCTCGCGGATCGGCTTGCGGGGCCGGCTGCTGGGCGTTCAGGCCGGCGGGCCAGAGGCAGAGGCAAGCCATGGCCGCGAGACGCAACCGTGCTGCGCGGGCCGAGAGTGACTGTGTGGTCTGCATGTTTTCCTTTTACCTGAGCGGCGCGCCGCGCTCCAGGGCCGAAAAGCAGGCTCGCGGCAGCGAAGTCCACTTTCCGCGCCCGGGCTCACGGGGCCCTGCGATCTGGACTTTTGACTCCGGCCTTTGCTAAGCTAACTTTCAGCGCGGGAGGCCGGTTTTCCCGCGTTTTTTCATTTCCAGCCCCTCACTCGGCCCAGTGGCCGAAGAAAGATGGAGCTCATGGCCAAAAAAGCAAGCGCCCGCCATATTCTCGTCAACACCAGGGAAGCGTGCGAGGACCTCAAGACGCAAATTGCCGAAGGGGCCGACTTCGCCGAGCTGGCCCGCCAGCACTCGACCTGCCCCTCCGGCCGCGACGGCGGCGCGCTGGGCGAGTTCAGCCCCGGCCAGATGGTGCCGGAGTTCGACCGGGTCGTGTTCAGTTGCGACGTGGGCGAAGTGCAGGGACCGGTGAAGACGCAGTTTGGCTGGCACCTGGTCGAAGTCACCAACCGCCGCGGCTAGGATTCGCTCGGACGCTCAGGGAGGATCATGATGCACGAGAGCCGCGGCCAGGACGACGGCTCGGCACGAGAAGCGGCCGAGCAGCCCCGGAAAGCGGGCCGTTGGCGCCGCTATTGGCCGCCGATCGTGATCATGGCTCTGGCCGGCGCCACGATCGTCTGGCTGCAGTCGACCGAGACGATCCAGATCGCCGCCACGAAATTCCTGGCGACCGCATCGTGCCTGGCGCTGGCGGGACTGCTCGTGGCATTCTGGTTCATCTTCTTTTCCGGCTTGCCGGCGCTGACCCGCTGGACGCTGCTCGCGCTGGGCCTGGCGCTGGCCGCCGTCTTTTCGCTCACCGTGCGGGTCGAAGGCGTCAGCGGCGACATGCAGCCGAGCCTCGCCTGGCGGTGGTCGCCCAAGGCGGACGAGCGCCTGGCCGCCGCGCTGGACAGTTCAACCGATCGTGCCGCGGCCCCGGTCGACCTGGCGGACGGCTCGCCGGCGGACTTCCCGCAGTTTCTGGGAAAAAACCGCAATGCAGTGGTCCAGCATGTCCGGCTGGCGCGCGATTGGCAAGCGAGTCCTCCGGAGTTGGTCTGGCGACGGCCGATCGGCGCCGGCTGGTCGGCGTTCGCGGTGGCCGGCGGCTACGCGGTGACCCAGGAGCAGCGGGGCGGCAAGGAGTTGGTGGTCTGCTACGAGTTGCTATCGGGCATTCCCCGCTGGAGCCACGCCGATCCGGGCCGCTACAGTTCGACTATTGCCGGCGACGGGCCGCGCTCCACTCCCACGGTTTTCGGAGGCCGCGTGTACGCCTTCGGCGTCGAGGGGCGGTTGAGCTGCCTGGACGGCGCCAGCGGCGAAGTGATCTGGACGCGCGACGTGCTGGCCGAGAACGGGGCCAAGAACCGGCAGTGGGGCAACAGTTGTTCCCCCTTGATCGTCGACGACCTGGTCGTGGTCAGTGCCGGCGGGCCGGGCGGCCGGTCGCTGGTCGCGTACGACCGGATAAACGGCGAGCTGGCCTGGTCCGGCGGCGACGACCCAGCCAGCTACAGCTCTCCCGTGCTCTGCACGCTGGGCGGCGTGCGGCAGATACTGATCGTGAATGCCAACAGCCTGGCCTCGCACGATCCGGCCGACGGCCGCCTTCTGTGGCGGTTCCAGTGGCAAGGAGGATCGCCCAAGGTCCCCCAGCCGCTGCCGCTGGAGCCGGACCAGGTATTCATCGCCGCCGGGTATGGAGTCGGCTGCAAGCTGCTGTCGCTCGAAAACCTGGAAGGCGACTTTCGGATCAGCACCGTTTGGGAAAACCGGCTGCTCAAGCCCAAGTTCACCAACGTAGTCGTGCGCGACGGCTTCGTGTACGGCTTGGACGACGGCCGCTCACTCGTCTGCCTCGATCTGGCCACCGGCCAGCGCGTATGGCGCGGCGGACGCTACGGCCACGGGCAGGTGTTGTTGATCGACGACTTGCGCTTGGTCCAGACCGACGCGGGCGAAATGGTGCTGGCGGAGGCCAACCCCGAGCA
>JBBDNX010000684.1:0-2181 GCA_040877345.1 Pirellulales bacterium | reverse complement strand
CGAGCCGTGGACCGGCTCGAACATCGAGGGGAACGTTCGCTGCGGGTTCAGGTTCGAGCTGGGCGCCAGCCCAAGCCCTCCGCTGATCAGGCCGCCCAGGTCGGTCAGGATGTCGCCGAACAGGTTGGAAGCCACCACGACGTCGAACCGCTCCGGGCAGCGGACGAAGTTCATCACGGCCGCGTCGGCGTGCTGCTTGTCGGCGGCCACGGCCGGGTAGCGGCCGCGCAGCTCTTCCAGGATTTCGTCCCAGAGCACGTAGGCATAGCCCTGGGCGTTGCTCTTGGTGATCATCGTCAGACGGTTGCGGCGGCGGCCGGCCATCTCGAAGCCGAACTTCAGGATCCGTTCGATGCCGCGGCGCGTGTGCACGGCGGTCTGGATGGCCGACTCGTCGGCGTGTCCCACGTGGAAGCGGCCGCCCACGTGGACGTATTCACCTTCGGAGTTCTCGCGAATCACTACCAGGTCGATGTCGGCCGGCCCCTTGGCGGCCAGCACGCCTGGGACCCCCGGCAGCAGCCGGGCCGGCCGCACGCAGGCGTACTGGTCGAAGGCCTGCCGGATCCGCACCAGCGGGGCCAGCGTGACGTGGTCGGGCAGCTCGGCCGGCCAGCCGACGGCGCCCAGCAGGATGGCATCGAAGGGGCGCAGGACGTCGAGGAAATCGTCGGGGACGAGCTGGCCGGTTTTTCGCCAGCGCGTCACGCCCCAATCGAACTGGGTGAACTCCAGTGCAAAGCGGTCCTGTCGCCGTTGGATAGCTTGTAGGGCCCGCAGGGCCTCGCGGGTCACATCCGGGCCGATCCCGTCGCCGGGATAGAGGGCGATTCTGTATATCTTCAACGGCATTGCTCCCGATGTGTTAGTCGCTCAAGGCGCAAGCCAGCCTATCGCCTGCGGCGTCCTCGTGCTACCGGCGGAGCGAGGGAAGGAGGAAGGAGGAAGGCAGAAGGAGGAAGGCAGAAGGACGGAGGGACAGACGGCCTGGGAAGGCCGTCTTGCGACGCGACGGAACGAGCGACGTCACGCGGAACGTGACGGCGACGATGGCTAGAACTCTGGCGAGTCCTGCTACGGAAGCAGGCGGAGCGTGACGGCGACGATGGCCAGAACTGTGGCGAGTCCTGCTGCGGAGACGCTACGGAACAAGCGTCACGCAAGCACGTGACGGCTACTGGCACTGCTTCTTGCGCCTGCGGCGGACGACAAGGCGCGTTCTAAAGCAGTGGCACAAGGGCGGCGGGGATGGAAGGCAACTAGGCGCACTCGACGAAAAAGGGGGACTCGGCGGGCCGGCTGGCGCCGGTGGATGGGTCGGCCGCGGCTTGCTGGCCGTGCATGAGGCGCTGAACTTCCTCGCGGTGAATCGGTATCTCACCCGGAGCCACAAAGCCGAGCTTGACCGTCTCGCCGCGGACGTCGAGCACCGTCAGCACGATGTTCGGACCAATTACTACCCGCTCGCCCTTCTTGCGACTTAAAACCAGCATGGAACTCCCTTTCATATGGATTAAGGCAGGCCCCGGCCCGACGTGGGCGAGAGACCTTCGGATCGATTCGGGTTCAACCACCGGCCCGCAACGAGGGGAGCCGATGCGACGCGGCCCGCGGATCGACCACCTCGACGTCGTCGACGATCCTCTCGATCCCTTGAATGCGGCCGACTCGGGAACAGGCCATCTGCTTGTGGTAATAGCTCGGCACGCGGCCGCGGAGCGTCAGGACGCCATCGCGAAAGTCGCACGCCAGGCGCCGCACCGCCGGGTAGGGACTCGTTCTTAATCGTGACTCGGCCAGCTCGAGTAAATCCGAGCTGCCGGCAGCCAACGAGCCCGTGGCCACGAAGGCATCGTGGTCGGAAAGTTTTGACATCGTTATGACTCCAGAAGGACATGGATCTTGCAGGGACGGCCAGCCGAGGGCATCCGGCAGGCAAACGCATTCCGTGGCCCAGCATGAACCACAGCAGGCTGCACGGCGGGCGCGAATCCTGGACGGCCCGCTAAACGGAAAGGCCCCTTTCGTGCACCAGGCGCCAAAGGCCACGCGATGCAGAGGGGCTGTTCAAGCCTGCCAAACGGCGCCCACTCGTGAGCGCTCAGCGGTCATGCTACCGGTCGACCGCGAGCATGTCAATGCGCGCGAGAAGCTCTTGTCAGGAAACGGATATTCGGTGGA
>JBBDNX010000683.1:0-2186 GCA_040877345.1 Pirellulales bacterium | reverse complement strand
CGGCTGGCAGGAAACCTGGGACGCAACGACCGGCAACCTGATGCGGCAGTTCTCCCCGCTCCAGACCGACCCGCTCACTCGTAACCGTACACCAGGGACAGCAGTGTCCGGGACTTGCTCCCGGGCCGCTCGCGGAGCGAGTGGACCACATCAGCCGGGCGCCAGCTCGCGGATGGGCTGGCGATCGTCGAGCAGGTACATGGGCCGGTTGTCGTGGTCGGGGATCGTGAGAAGCGGGTCGATCCCTAAGTGATGGTAGAGGCTGGCCAGCACGTTGCTGGGCGTGTAAGGAGTGCCCTTGGACTGGCCGGCGTGGGGGTCGGTCTCGCCGATCGCCTGGCCGGCGGTGAAGCCGCCCCCGGCAAGGATGGCTGCCCCCGCTTCGGGCCAGTGATCGCGCCCCGCGATCCGCGAGATCCGCGGGGCCCGGCCGAACTCGCCCCACATCACGACCGCCACGTCGCGGTCCAACCCGCGGTCGTACAAATCGGTGACCAGCGCGTGGAAGCCCTGGTCGAGCTGCGGCAACTGCTCCCGCATGTCGCGGAAGTTGTGCTCGTGGGTGTCCCAGTCGCCCACCTTGAGCGTCACCACCGAGACGCCGGCTTCCACCAGCCGCCGCGCCAGCAGGAAGTTTTCGCAGAACTTGCCGTAGCGCTCATGCGTCTGGGGAGATTCCTGGGAGAGGTCGAACGCGTCGCGCGCACCGGGCGACGTGATGATCTCCAGCGCCCGCTGCCGGAAGACGTCGATCCCCGCGGCGGCCCGGTCGTCCACCGCGCGGCGCAGGCCGTCGAACTGGTCGAGCAAACCGCTCCGCTGGCGCAAACGCTCCAGCGAGACGCCCCGCGCCAGTTCCAGGTCGGCCAGCCCTTCGCCCCGGGGCACAAAGGGGAGGTGGGCAGGGCCGGTGTAGGTTGGATTCTCATGCGTTCCGTCGGACCGGTACATCATGCTCACGTAGGGGGGCAGGCCGCTGGAGGGAGGCCGGAGATAGCTGACGACCGATCCCAGCGCGGGCCGCTTGCCGCGGTCAGGGAACCCGGTCAGGATGTAATGCGGAGTGTGGTCGCCCAAGTCGTTCGAGCGGATGCCCCGCACGATGGCCAGCTTGTCCATGATCCGCGCCTGGCGGGGCATGAGCTCGCAGATCTCGATGCCCGGCACGTTCGTGGGGATGGGGCGGAACTCGCCGCGCACCTCGGCGGGCGCCGCGGGCTTCATGTCGTAGCTGTCGATGTGCGAGGGGCCGCCTCGCAGCCAGATCATGATCACCGACTTGCCCCGGCGCGACTCCGGGGCCGCGGCGGCGCGGAGCCGCAAGACATCGGCCAGCGTGAGACCGGCGAAAGCCAGGCCGCCGACGCGGAGCAGCTCGCGGCGGGTGATACGATCGCACAGTTTCGTTCCTGGGCCCAGAATGCTCAACATGCTCGCTCTCCTTTCCTGGTAGGCAGGTTCTGCCGGCGCCCGTTGCGCGTCCGCGGGCGGCAGCGGCGCTCGACGGCTCCGACGGGATTCTACCACCCGCGTTGAATCCATCAACATGGATTGATACAATGCCTGCCACGCCTGCGGGCTTGGTGGGAGCTGTTCCGCAGGCAGCCGCCGGCAACATTGGGGGACGGAGTATGCCCGGCCATCCGTTCGGCTGCGTTGCGTCGGACCATCCGCGCGTCGATCGCCGCACGCTGGTGCGGGCGGGCGGATTGTCGCTCATCTCGGCGGGCATGTCCGACTTGCTGCGGCTGGAGGCGCAGGCCGCCACGGCAGCCAGGCCGGCACGCGCCAAGGCGGTCGTGTTCGTCTGGGCCAATGGCGGCCCGTCGCAGCACGAGACGTGGGACCCCAAGCCGGATGCGCCGGCCGAAGTCCGCGGCGAATATGGCCCGATCGCCACGCGAGTCGGCGGCCTGCGGATCTGCGAATACCTGCCCAAGCTGGCCGAGCGGGCGGACAAGTATGCCGTGGTCCGCACCATGCACCACACGGCCGACCGGCAGTTCCGCAACGAACACTCGGCGGCCCAGTACATGGTCAATACGGGCACCTGCGAGCTGCCGCCCGGCGAGAATACAAGCACCATCGCGCAGCCGCGGCCCGGACGCTTCGAATGGCCGTCGATCGGCTCGATGATCGCCTACGCCGCGCCGCCCGCCCCCGCGGCCGGACTGCCCGCCGTGGTG
>JBBDNX010000682.1:0-12048 GCA_040877345.1 Pirellulales bacterium | reverse complement strand
AGAGCCCAAAGAACCAAGAGCCAAATCGCATGGCCTCTACCTGCAAATCCTGCGGAAGAACCAACAAAGAAACCCCTGCCACCCAGAACTGACAGGGGCTGACGCAGCCGTGCAGCCAAGCTGGAGAAAGAACGCCTGGTCCGGTCATTATAGAGCAGGCAGGTGAAAACACCAACGAATGAGGGGCGGGCGGGCCGCAAACCCTTGGCACGGCCCGCGCTCGGACGCGGTCAGCTCTGGCCGACGTCGCTGGTCAGCGTGGGAGCCGAGAGGGGCTCGCCTTGTTGATCGACGGCCACCACCTGGTCGATCGTGATCTTCAACATCCGGATCTTATTGCGCAGGCTGCCCCGGGTGATTCCCAGGATCTTGGCGGCCTGCGACTGGTTGCCGCCCGTGTGGTTCAAGACGCGCGTGAACAAGTATCGCTCCATGAGCGTGAGCGCGGAGGCATAAAGCTGCTCGGAACTCGATTGCAGAGCTTCGTCGACAAAGGCCTCGATTCCCAAGCCAGCCTGCCTGTTGGACGAGGCGCCCACGGTGGTGCGGCGGGCAGTGCGGACTTCGTCGGGCAGAAAGTCGGGCACCAGGACTTCGCCGGTGGCGTGCAGCAGGGCCTGGCGAACCACGCCTTGCAGCTCGCGGACATTGCCGGGCCAGGGGTATCGCAGCAGCAATTCCAGGGCTTCGGGTGTGATGCCGTGCACGTCCTTGCCCAGGTCGCGGTTGAATCGGGCCAGGAAATGCTCGATCAAGATGAGCACGTCGTCGGCCCGCTCGCGCAAGGGAGGCAGATCGATGACGTAGCCCTTGAGGCGGTAATAGAGGTCGGCCCGGAAGTCGCCGTCTGCCACCATTTTTTCCAGGTCGCGGTTGGTGGCCGCCAGGATCCGCACGTCGGTCTCGATGGTTTCGCTGCCGCCGACGCGTTCGAACTTCTGCTCCTGCAGCAGCCGCAAAAGCTTGCTCTGCACGAGGGGGGTCATGTCGCAGACTTCGTCCAAGAAGAGGGTGCCGCCCGAACACTGTTCGAAGCGGCCGATGCGCTTGCCTTCGGCACCGGTGAAGGCCCCCTTTTCGTGGCCGAAGAGCTCGCTTTCCAAGAGCGTTTCGGGAACCGCGGCGATATTGATGGCCAGGTAGCGGCTGGTCGATCGCGGGCTGTGGTGGTAAATCGCGCGGGCCACCAGCTCCTTGCCGGTGCCGCTCTGGCCCCGGATCAGGACCGTGACGTTGTGCGGCGCCACCCGCCCGATCTGTTTGTACACGTCCTGCATGGCCGGGCAGCGGCCGACAAACACGTCGTCGGAAAAATCCTCGGTCTTGTCCGAGGCCTGGGGCATCTTGACCGGTACGTGCATGCAGCGGCGGATGTCGAGCGCCCGCAAAACCAGGGCCTGCACCTTGACAAAGTCGAGCGGCTTGAGGAGGTAGTCGTAGGCCCCCAACTTCATGGCCTCGATGGCCGTGTCGCTAGTGCCTCCGGCCGTGATGAAAATCACGGGGATCTTGGCATCGTGCTGGAAGACTTGCTCGATCGTCTCGAGGCCCGACTGATCGGGGAGCATGATGTCGAGAATGACGACATCGGGCTGGACCTCCTTGAGCGCGGCCAGGCCGTCGGCGGCCGTGGGCGCGGTGACCAACTGCACGTCGGTTTCCTTGAAAACCTGCTTGAAGACGTGAAGCACCGAGCGATCGTCGTCAATGACCAACAGGACGGGCACAGTGTGTTTTCCCCAGGGTGCCTAGCGGTGCCTTCTCGACACTTCCTACAGGGCCGTTCGTACAGGGCCGATGGATGCATGGCCCGTCCAGCGGGCCGGACGTGAGTCGCTTCGACCGCACCCCAAGAGACGTTCGGGCCATGTCGGGCCATGTTCAAATCCGCCGGTTGCAGTCTAGAGGCACGACAAGCGACTGTCAATCGACTCCGTGGAAGCGTGGGCTGCTGCCGCTGCCGCGGTCCCGGCCGATTGTTCCAAGTGGGCAATTTTTGCGGAGTCTGGCGAACAAACGTTTCCCGATTCGACGGCGCCGGCCAGACGCCGCCCCTCGGCCGGCCGCCTTGAAAGGCCTGCGCAAAGCATGCCGGCCAACGTGCGACGTTTCACGATTTGTCCGCCAACGTCCGAAACATCTTACCGGCGGCCCTTGGGCCGCATCGAACCCGTATCACCGCCATGAAGGAGGGGATCCAATTGCACAACTACTTGAAAGCTGAACCGAAAGTGCGGGCCACTTTGTACCTCTCGTCCGAGGTGCTGGACCAGGCGCGCAACGCGGCGGTGTACCTGGCCGGTTACCCGGCGCGTCTGACGCTGACCAAGCTGGCCGAGAATGCTCTCCGCGCCGAGTTGCGGCGCTTGAAGGATCAATTCAACGACGGAAAGGACTTTCCTCCACGCGAAGCAGATCTTCGAGGCGGCCGCCCCATTGCCGCCTAGGAAACCTCCATGCAACCCAGCACGACTTTAGCCGGTGCGCCTGGTGCGGGTCCGCTGCCTGCTTCCCGCCAGGCCGAACTGGAAAGCCTCAGGCGCGAACTGCTGCGACGGATCTTGAAGAACGAGGCCCGCCGCCGCTCGAACCCGCGAGAAGGATGATGGAATCGTTCTCGCCCGTCAGGCGGCCTCACGTGAGCGGGCCCATCGTGGTCGCACTGTGCGTCGCCGCCGCGCTGCCGGCGGCGGCCGATGGCTCGCCGCGCATGACGCCGGCTGGGGCATCCAGCTCCGCCAATGTTTCCAGGCCGCATCCCGCGGTCGTGCGGGTTGTGGTGCCCGAGCGCGGCGGCACCAGCTTGGGTTCCGGGACCCTGGTTGACGTGCACGGCGACTATGGGCTGGTGGTCACCAATTGGCACGTCGTCGCCAACGCGGCGGCGGCGCCCAGCGTGATCTTTGCCGACGGATTCCGCTCGGCTGCCGTGGTGGTCAAGACCGACCGCGATTGGGACCTTGCGGCCCTGGCGATCTGGAGGCCGGGTGTCGAGCCAGTCCCCGTGTCCGACCAGCCACCCCGACCAGGTGAGTGGCTGACCATTGCCGGCTATGGCGGCGGCCCGTACCGGGCGGCCGGCGGTCAGTGCACGCAGTATGTGTCGCCCGGCAGGCGATTTCCCCCGGAAATGGTCGAGGTCGCGACCGCCGCCAGGCAAGGCGACTCCGGCGGGCCGATCTTCAACCAGAGCGGGCAACTGGCCGGCGTGCTGTTCGGCGCGGGTCAAGGACGCACCGCGGGCAGCTACAGTGGCCGGGTCCGCGGTTTCCTGCAGTCGGTGCTGCCCGAGGGGGGCCTTCGCGAGGGCGGTCCGAGCGATCTCGGCCTGCCGGCCGGCAGCCTTGCCTCGGCTACCGGCACGAGCCAGCAAGCGGTCCAGCCATCCTCGTCGGCGACCTGGCTGTCCAGCCGTGGCGGTCGATCGGACACCGAGCGGGCCGACCAGGTGGCCGCGGCCCCGGTGCAACCGCCGGCGCGGGGCAGGTCCTGGCCGCATTTCGAAGACAGTTCAAGCGGTTTCCAATCGTCGGCCGGCGTGGGAGCCGAACGGTCAGCCGCGGCAGGGTCAGGCTGGCCCGCCTTGGCGGCCATTGCCGACCCGGGCACTGCCGACCCGGGCATTGCCGACCCGGGCATTGCAGCGGCGCAGTGCGAGTCGCTTACGTGGCCGGATCTGGCGGGGCAAACGCGGGGCGAACAGCTCAAGACAATCCTGTCCGCGCTCGGCGCCATCGCCTTGCTGGTGCACGTGCGGCGGCGCGTTCTCAACGCGCGCTGAATGCCGGCTGGCGTTGTTGGGGCCGATCGGCCGGTTGCGTGGCCTGCCGCCGCCCGGTCAGTTGTTCGAGGAATTCGGGCGAGGCTTCGTCCAGGACGAAGATCTCGCTTCGGGCACCCGGCTTGTTGCGCGGGCGCACGATGCAGATCACCTCGGCGTCGCCCCGCTGGCCGATTTCGGCAAGCGCGGCGGCCTCGCGCGCCGTCAGTTGACCCGCGGCCCGTTGCAGCTCCGCCTTTCCGGCGGTGGGGACGAGCGCTTCGGGGAACCGCTGTTCGGCCGGCCCGGGCATTCGATTGGGCATCGAGGGGGGCTCGACCGCCAGCAGCACGTCGGTCTCGGCGGTTTCGACCGGTTCCAGGCAGAACTGGCTCAGACCCATCCGCTCCAACTCGGCGTGGATCGACGCAAGGGCGGCGTACAGTCCTTCGTCGTCGGCCGGGTCGGCTGCATTGCACACGCCGATCACCAGACCCTGGGCGGTGAACAAGCCGCCTCCGCTGCGCCCCTGGACCGGTTGACCGGCCACGACCAGGTTGGGCGGGCCCAGGAACTTGTCGATGGCCGTGACCCGGCTGGCACGGGCCGTGGGATCCTGGCCATGATTGCAGCCGACATTGATCACCGCATCGTCCTGCCGCACGGCATAGCCGGCCGGCGCCACGCGGGCAGGCGTCACCGGGGCCGTGGGCCGGAAGCGGACCAGTCCCACGTCGCTGGCCAGGTCATAACTGATCAAGTGTCCGGGCAAGCCCTGCGGGGCACCGGGTCCGAAGAGGTCGATGGCAATCGGCCCCTTGCCGGCGGAGTCGCGAAAGATATGGCCGCAGGTGAGCACCAGCGCTTCGCCGGATCGGGCATCGATAATCGTCCCCGAGCCGACCGAGTGGCTGCCGCCGTCGTCGATCCGCAGGCGGACGCTTGCCGCCAGGAGGGCGCCGTTCAGGGATTGATCCGACTCGATGGGCTGGTGCTTGGGGCCGGAGCGTTCGACCGCCACCAGCTCGTCGGGGGCGGAGGCCTCCGAGAGCGGCGTATGCCCTTCGAACAACGGAAATTGCCGGGTGGGGGGTGCGCCGTCGGGTATGGCGTCGGGCGATTGGCCGCGCACCTGCCGCGCGTGCTCGCCGGCCACGGACTCGGCGCCCTGAAACAGTCGTTCGAGCTCGGCCAGTGAGGTCGAGCCGACAATCCGCCCCGCTTCGCGGCCTTTTACCACCAACACGAACGTCGGAAAGCGGTCGACGCGAAAACGGGCCATCAGCTCGCGCTCGCGGTCGCCGTTCACGCGACGGACCGGATAGCCCCGCGACTGAAGCTCGCGAAGCGTGCCTTCCATCTGCCGGCAGGGGCCGCACCAGTCGGTGTAGAAATCGAGCAGGACCGTGTCTTCCGCGCCGCCGATCGCCAGGGCCAGCAAGGCCGCCTGCAACGAAAACATCGACACCCTCCTTGGGTCATTTCCGTTCTGGGTCGAGCGCCGCAGCCATTGCGGCACCGGGGGGAAACGGCAGCAAAGAGGGGGAGTCCGGCCTGGCGGCGGCCCATCGCGGGATGGGCCGAAGCGTCGGCGGGCAACCTCCATGTTGCCGTTCGAGTCGCCTGCGCGGCTGCCTTTTGCCGCCGGGCCGGCTGTATCCTTGCCAGCGCCGGCGGCAGCGGGAAAGCAGCCCGCAATTATTTCAAAGCTCTCCGTGGGTCTGGGGGCGAAGCATCATGTTTCGCAATTGAAATTCTTACAATCCCATTCTGACCGTTGCCGTTGCCACCGGGGCCGAAATGCCGCAAAAACGGCCCGATGCGGCAGGCTGCGTCGAATGGCAAAGATGTGGAGGACTGGTTCGCATGCCGGCGTGGCGTTGTTGCACTTGCCGTACCAGAAGCGCATCGCCGACCGGTGATTTCGAGGTAGCAGGACTCGCCAGAGTTCTGGCGGGATTGGACGAACAATGACCGGAATTCTTGCGAATTCCGCTACGGCGGACGGTCGGCGTGACCTTGCGCGCGCCGGACCGCCGGGTTACAATGCCGCCGGATCCCGATCGACCAGGCTGGCGAAAGGGGCAGCGAACCTCGGCCGCTTTTCGCCGGTCTTTTGTTTACGAACCGAGCATGACTCAGCGCCGTATCCTTGTCACCAGTGCCCTGCCGTACGCCAACGGCCATATCCACATCGGGCACCTGGTCGAGTACATCCAGACCGACATTTGGGTCCGCTTCCAAAGGCTGCAGGGCCATCGCTGCGTCTATATCTGTGCGGACGACACGCACGGCACGGCCATCATGATCCGTGCCCGCCAGGAAGGGCGCAGCGAAGAAGCCTTGATCGCCGACATGCAGGCCGCCCATCGGCGGGACTTTGCCGGCTTTGACATCGAGTTCGATAACTACGGGAGCACGCACAGCCCCGAGAACCGGGAGCTGTGCGGCGAGATCTGGGCGGCGCTGCGGAAGAAGGGGCTGATCTTCCAGCGCGAGGTGACCCAGCTTTACGACCCGGAGGCCGGCACGTTCCTGGCCGACCGATTCGTGAAGGGCACCTGCCCGGTCTGCCGCAGCCCGGACCAGTATGGCGATAGCTGCGACAAGTGCGGCAGCACGTACAGCCCGGCCGAGCTGATCAACCCGGTCAGCGCGCTGTCTGGGGCGCGGCCGGAGCTGCGGGCCGCCGAGCACTTCTTTATTAACACCGAGAAGATGCACGGCTTCCTGGAAGAATGGACGCAAACGGGTGGGCACTTGCAGGCCGACGTGGCCCGGTGGCTGGCGGCGGCGTTTTTGAAAGAGCCGCTGCGCGACTGGGACGTTTCGCGGCCGGCGCCCTACTTCGGTTTCGAGATATCCGATGCGCCGGGCCACTACTGGTATGTCTGGTTCGACGCTCCGATCGGCTACATCGCGTCGACCCAGGAGTGGTGCGGCCGCACGGGCGAGGACTTCGACTCCTGGTGGCGGAACAACCAGGCCGAGGTGCATCACTTTATCGGCAAGGACATCACTTACTTTCACACGTTGTTCTGGCCGGTGATGCTGCACTCGGCCGGATTCAATCTGCCCACGATGGTACACGTCCACGGATTTCTGACCGTGGGCGGCGAAAAGATGTCGAAGACCAAGGGCACCTTCGTGCGGGCGTCGACCTACCTGGAACACCTGGACCCGGCGTACCTGCGCTATTACTACGCGAGCAAGCTCACGCCCAAGCTGGACGACCTGGACCTGGGGCTGGACGAATTCGTGGCCAAGGTCAACGGCGACCTGGTGGGCAAGGTGGTGAACCTGGCCAGCCGGACTGCCCGCCTGGCCCAGCCGAGCGGGCTTGCCACCACGTACCCGGAGGACGGCGGGCTGTTTGAGCAGGCAGCGGCGGAGGGGGAGAGCATCGCCGCCGCTTACGACGCCTGCGATTTCAACCGGGCCATGCGGCAGATCATGGTCCTGGCCGGCCGGGCCAACAAGTACGTGGAAGAGCGCGCCCCCTGGACGTTGCGCAAAGACCCGGCCCGGGCCGGCGAGCTCCAACAAGTCTGTACGGTGGCACTCAACCTGTTCCGCCAGTTAGCCGTCTACCTGGCTCCGGTGCTCCCCCGGCTGGCCAGGCAGGCCGGCGACCTGCTGGGCCGGCGGATCGAGCACTGGAACGAGTCGCAGCGGCCGCTTACCGGAAGTGCCGTGCAGCAGTTCGAGCACATGCTGACGCGTGTCGAGAAAGCGCAGGTGGAAGCGATGATCGAAGCCAGCCGTGAAGAAACTCCCTCGCCAGGGCCCCAGAGCGATGCGTCTGCCGGCGGTGGCGATGCGTCTGCCGACGGTGGCGGTGCGTCTGCCGACGGTGGCGATGCGCTGGCGGCCGAGCCGCTGGGCGACACGATGGCGTTTGAGGAGTTTGCCAAGGTGGACCTGCGTGTGGCCCGCGTGCTGGCGGCCGAAGAGGTGCCGAAGTCGAAAAAGCTGCTGCGGCTGACCCTGAGCTTGGGAGGCGACGTGCGCCGCACGGTATTCGCCGGCATCAAGAGCGCGTACCGGCCCGAAGACCTTGTCGGGCGCCTGGTGATTTGCGTGGCCAACCTGGCCCCGCGCCAGATGCAATTTGGCAGCAGCGAAGGCATGGTGGTGGCGGCCGGCCCTGGCGGCGAGGAGATTTTTCTGCTCCGGCCCGACGAGGGAGCGGTGCCGGGTCAGCGGATCCACTAGGCGGAAGCCGATTGGAAGTCGGCGATCCTGGCTTCGTCGAGCGAGTCGCAGACTCCCTCGACCTCGACGAGGGTAAAAGCAGGTTCGCCCTTTGTGCCGGCCATGCGTGTTGCCTGGGCAGATGCGGCTGGTTATTGCTGGTCGCGACGCTTGACCATGGTGATCTCATTGCCGATTTGGTTGTGGCCCACCTCGTCCATGAAGGTGCGGATCAGCAGCAGGCCGCGGCCGCTGATTTTTTCGAGGTTGGCCGGATCGGTTGGGTCGGGCAAGCTGGCAGGATCGAAGCCGGGCCCTTCGTCGCGGATGACATAGGCGGCCTGCTCGCGGGAGGCCTTGGCCTGGACATAGATGCGGCGGCTGCGATACGGCTCGCTGTTGCGGCGTTGTTCGGAGAGGGCGTAATAGGCCTTGGTGTCCGACTCGCGCAGCTCGGAGCTGGTCTCGAGATTTCCGTGGTACAAGGCGTTCAGCAGGGCCTCTTCCAGGGCGATGGCGACGCGGATGCGGCCGGTCTCGTCGCAGATGCCCAGGCGGGAGACATCGTGCTGCAGGTGATCGACCAGCGAGGTGACCAGGCTGGGGTCGTTGTCGAGTGTGAAGCTCCAACTATTCTCGGTCAGGCACTCGATGAGCCTGGCATGGTGCCGCTCGGCCCTGGCGACGGAAAGCACATTCTCGACGGTTTCGAGCAGGTCGCGGGCCAGCCGGCTCTTGGGGACATAGCTGGCGGCACCGCAGAGGAGGGCCTGCACGGCAATGTCCTCGCTGCCCTGGGCGGTCATGAGGATCACGGGCACCAGTGGGTATCGCTCGCGGATTGCCTGGGTGAGCTCGAGTCCGTTCATTTCGGGCATCTGGAGGTCGGTGACGACGATGTCGGGCGGCTGCTGGGCCATGCCGGCCATGGCTTCGAGGCCGTCGGCGGCGTAGCGTAGCGCCATCTCGCGGTTTTTTTCGATGAGGCCGCCCGCCAACCGGCGGTCAACGGCCGAGTCATCCACGATCAGTACGGTTGGCATAAGGCGGTCCCCCGGTTTCGAGCGGAGCCTGCACGACACGGTTTTCAGTCTACTCCGGCGGCAGGGTGGTTCTCAACGTATTGGCGATAAACTTGAGCGATGCGAGCTGTTGCCTGGGGGATGAAGGGCGTGCGGGGGGATTTCCCTGTGATCGATCTGCTTGCGAACGGCCAAGCGTTACGATCAAATGAGGTGCTTTCCGCGTAGGCGTTGTGGAAGCGATCTTCGGGAGAAGGTTCCCTATGCAAGTCAAGATCGTCTCGATCGCCGGTTCGGTGCTGAAGATCCAGACCGAGGGGAAGATCGGCCGCAACGACCGCGCGGGGGATCAAGAACCGATTCAGAACCTGCTGGGTCACGAGGTATACAGCCGCAAGGTGCTGTTGAGCCTGGAGAACTCGGACCTGATCGACTCGCTGGGAGTGGCCTGGCTTTTGCAGTGCCATAAGCGTTTCCGGGACGCGGGGGGGCTGCTGGTAATCCATTCGGTACCACCTATGATCATGCACGTGCTGCACGTCATGCGGCTGGAAAAGGTGCTGCGGATCGCGGCGGACGAGGCTTCAGCCGAGGCGGAGGCAATCGGAGACACCCATGGCGAACACCCCCCTGACCAATGCTGAGGTTGGCTTCAAACCGGCCCGGACGGAATTGGACGCCGAGGAAGGGGTGGCGGCGCTGCTCGACGAGGCGGCCGGGATCGGCGCCAGCGATTTATTTCTGGCCACGAACGAGCGGGACGTGGCCGTCTCGATGCGTCATTTGGGCATGGTGCGGCACCTGAGCGTTCTGCCGCTCGATCGTGGGCGGCGTTATATCAGCCACATGAAGGCGATGGCGGGCATGGACGTGGCCGAACGGCGGATGTCGCACGACGGCCGTTGGGTTCGACGTTCGGAGGCGGGGCAGGTTCTCGATTTGCGGATCAACACGATTGCCACGCTGTATGGCGAGGACCTGGCGGTGAAGCTGCTGGCGCGGGATTCGCAGTTCCGGCACATCGAAGGCCTGGGACTGCTGCGCCAGCAGCATAACGCGTTGATTGGCCTGCTCAACCGCCCCGGCGGCCTGTTGCTGGTAACCGGTCCCAGCGGTTCGGGCAAGACGACGACGCTGTACGCGTGCCTGCACTACCTGAACGATGGCACGCGCAAGATCAACACGATCGAAGATCCGATCGAGTACTCGATGGACGGCATCCGCCAGTCGCAGGTGAACCCCAGAATCGAAGTCGACTTCCCCGATGTGTTGCGCAGCGTGTTGCGGCAATCGCCCGACGTGATCATGATCGGCGAGATCCGCGACTCACTGACCGCAACGACGGCCGTCCGCGCCGCCAACAGCGGGCACCTGGTCGTCGCCACGTTGCACGCCCCGGTGGCCTCGGGGGCCATCGAGTCGATGCTGAGCCTGGGCGTACACGCCCATTTCCTTTCGACCGGGCTGTTGGGGGTGGTGGCCCAGCGGCTGGTGCGCACGCTGTGCCCGAGCTGCAAGATCGCCTTGGATCTCTCCGACGCGCCGCAGACGTTCGAGGAGATCCAATGCTGGATGTCGCCGGGCGAAGGCCGGCAGATGTACACGGCGCCCGGCTGTGAAGCCTGCCGGCAAACCGGCTTTACGGAGCGGACGGGCGTGTTCGAAGTGCTGCCGATTTCGCGGGAGATCCGCAGGATGATCGCGGCACGCAGGCCGGGCACCGAGATCGAGCGCCAGGCCGCCCAGGAGGGGATTGTCGACTTCCGCCGGGCCGCCCTGTTGAAGGTGGCGCAGGGCCAAACCAACATCGAGGAGGTGGTCAGGGCCATACCAAGCGAAGAAGGCTACGAGAGTTAAGGCACTCGGTCTAAGCGTCACAGGGAATCGGTCTTTCCGGGCGCAAGCGGCCTGGACCGGGAGTTCCGTTGGCGCGTGCAACACTTCGAAACGGAGGCTATCCGATGCGAAACACACTGTGCGGATTGGTGATGCTGGGCGGATTGGTGATGCTGGCGGTCGGCTCGACCTCGCTGACGGCTTGGGCCCAGCGCGAGCGGCCACGAGCCACAGCTCCAAAGGAAGCGGAAGACGCGTCTCAAAAGGAAGCGGAAGCCACGTCGCGCGAAGATCGGATCAGGGATTTGGTGGAACAGATGCGGGAGATCCAGCGGGAATTGGTCAAAGAGGGGGTTTTTGGGGCAGGCGGCTTTGGGGCGGGCATGGGAGCGGGGCCGGGAACGATCGGTCCGGGCGGCTTTCGACCGGGCGGCGACGGCGCTGGAGTCGACCGGCGTGGCAGGCGCGGCGGGGCGCGGGGTCCCAGCCCAAGGGATCAGCAGAGGCTGGCCGACCTGGAACGGTTGATCGAGGCACAAGAGAACAAGCTGCAGGCCCTGACCCGCCTGCACGGCGACGACAGCCGGCAGGTCAACAGCGCGCGCGAGGAACTCGAGGAAATGCAGGCCGAGTTAGACGAGCTGAGCGTCCAGCCCCGTTACGCCGGGCTGCCCGGGGCGGCCGGCGCTCCGGTGGGGGACCCCGCGGCCATGCCGGCCGAGCAGTACCGCAGAGAAATGATGGCGGCAGGCGGATTGCCCGGCATGGGCATGGCGGGCATGGCAGGCGGCTTGGACCGGGCCGAGATGGGACAGCAGATGGTGATTCGCGGCTTGGAGTTTCAGCTCGAAGCCCAGGCAGCCGCCATTCGCTCCGCCAAGGACGAGCAAACCAAGCAGGAAATGTCCGAGGATCTTGGCAAGATGGTCGAGCAGGTGGTCGAAGCCCGCCGCAGGCACACCGAGCGGCAAATCGAGCGACTCGAGCAGCGGCTGAACGAGTTGAAAGAGCAGGCCGAGGATCCCGAATCGGCCGACGAAATGCTCGAGCGGCTGCTGAACCCCAAGCGTGACCCGCGGCAAGCCCGTCCACGGGCCGAGGCTCCCGGGCCGGCCGAGGAAGATCGCCAGCAGCCGGAAGAGGACGGCGGCACGCAAGTGGAGGAGCAACCGGATGGCCAGGAGTCACCGCCCGGCGGCGCGGACGAATAACCTGTGGAGGCGTTCTAGGATGCTC
>JBBDNX010000681.1:0-2189 GCA_040877345.1 Pirellulales bacterium | reverse complement strand
AGGCGGTCGTCCGGTTCCCACCCACGCGGAACCGGCCGCCTCAGCTTAACAGCCATCTGGCCGCCCGGCAACGCACGGCCGCGGCCTCGGCGGGCAGCCGCCGTTTGAGCCCTATCCGTTTTTATACGTGGGGCTTACGGCGCGCTGGACACCGCCGGTCAGGATTGACACCAAGAGGGGCACTGATAGAATTCCCGCAGCGGTTTTAACGAACTGTCGGTCGCGCTAGCGTCCGTGCCGGAGCCCTTGCACTGCCTGCCTGACGCCGCACGGAGTGGGCAGGCTATAGTTTAGTTGAAGCAACTGATTTGCACCTAAGGATACCCCGCGCCGGCAAAGCCATCTGCGATGAAGTGCCATAAGTGCGACAAAACGGCCACCTTTCACATCACCGAACTGACCGGTGGCAAGCCACAGGAGCTGCACCTCTGCGAGGATCACGCCAGGGAGTACCTCACCGAGTCGGAGACCGAACAGACCACCGCCGCCAACCTGGCCGGCGCCCTGGCGCAGCACCTCGTCGGCGGCACCGCCGAGGAGTTGGCCCGGCTCGACCAGCAGGCCTGCCCTATTTGCGGCATCACCTTCTACGAGTTCCGCAACCAGGGACGTCTCGGATGCCCCCACGACTACGTCTGCTTCCAGAAGGAGCTCGATCCCCTCATCGTCAACATCCACGGCGAGAGCGAACACAAGGGGAAGCGGCCCAAAAGGTCGCCCACCAGCACCGACCGGCAGACGGCCCTCATTCGGCTGAGGCGCGAGATGAAAGAAGCGATCCTGGGAGAAGACTACGAGCGGGCCTCGCAACTGCGCGACGAGATCCGGCAGATCGAAAGCCCCTCCTAGTGCCCCGGCGCGGGGCGGGACGGCACGCGCGGAGAACGATGCCTCGAAACGGCGATCCCTCGAAACGGCGGGCTCTACAAGACATTTGTGAACTAAGGCACGGCGGACTGGAACCACTGTGGAACTAGAAGAGCTAGCAAGGACCAGCGGTGAGTGGCTTCGCGGGTCGGGGCCGGAATCCGATATTGTCATCAGCAGCCGCATCCGTCTGGCCCGGAACCTGGCCGACTTCCCTTTCATCAGCCGCGCCAATGGCGCCGACCGTGCCGAGATCGAGCGGACCCTCCACGACCGCATCCTGCAGGTTCCCGCCGCTTCCGAGCTGACGTACGTGCACGTCAACAAGCTCGAAGGCATCGATCGCCAGTTCCTCGTGGAGCGGCAACTGATCAGTCGCGAGCACGCCGACAGCGAGGGGGCCCGCGGCGTGGCCATCGATCGCCAGGAACGCGTCAGCCTGATGATCAACGAGGAGGACCATCTGCGGATCCAGGTCATGCACAGCGGCTTCGACTTGCAGGCCGCCTGGCAGCGCATCGACCAGATCGACGACCTGGTCGAGGCCCAGGTCACTTACGCCTTCAGCGACCGTTTGGGCTACCTGACGGCCTGCCCGACCAACGTCGGCACCGGGATGCGGGTGAGCGTGATGCTGCACCTGCCGGCGCTGGTGATCACCCGGCAGATCGACAAGCTCTTCCGCTCGCTGCAGAAGATCAGCCTCGCGGTCCGCGGACTGTACGGCGAGGGCTCCCAGGCCATGGGCGATTTTTACCAGATCAGCAACCAGATCACGCTGGGCCGCGGCGAGGAGGACCTGGTCAAGCAGGTGGGCGACGTGGTGCCGGCGATCATCGATTACGAGCGGAAAGCCCGCGATTTCTTGATCCGGGAGAAGCACGAGAACCTGCACGACCGGGTGAGCCGGGCTTACGGCATCCTGCGGACCGCCCAGACGATCAGCTCCGAGGAGACGATGCACCTCTTGTCCAGCGTGCGGATGGGAGTGAACCTGGGGCTGATTCCCGGCCTGGAGATCCCCACGCTCAACAAGCTGTTCATCCACACCCAGCCGGCCCACCTGCAGAAGCTCAGCGGGTCGGAGCTCGACACCGCCGACCGCAACATCGAGCGGGCCCGCTATCTGCGGCGTCACCTGAACAAGGAAGACGGCTCCCCCAACTAAAGGCAAAAACAAGGCGTCCCACAAACGCGCTGGGTGGCTGGCGGCAAAGCGTTAGCGTGCCCCAGCCCCCTTCATCCCTTCCGCGCTCGTCTCGCCCCACGTCGTCGCCGGAATACTCGCTACTGCGGGCCGAGCTTCACGCGCAGCTCCTGGA
>JBBDNX010000680.1:0-2198 GCA_040877345.1 Pirellulales bacterium | reverse complement strand
GACGACCTATGGGTCACGCGAGGCGCTTGGGACTTCGCTGGACCAACCTCCGATGCGCTCCCGCGCAACACCTGGGCACTGGCTTCGAAACGTAACTTCGCATCACGATGACTGTCGCCCCCTTGGGGCTTACGACCGTCTCGGTGCCGCGTGACCGGGGGCTGACGCACGGGCTGCTATTGACTTTCGCCCCGCCCGGGGCTGGTCGCGCCTGCCCACTTCCTCAAAAGCGCAACTGGGGCACGCTCAGACTCTGTCGAAGTTGTTTTTCGGTCGTTCCTTAGGCGCCCGCGCCCTCGCCCGCGGATCAGCTCGGCCGACGATCAAGACGGGAAGAGCAGCCGCGTGAAGTGGTAGAACACCGGGGCGGCGAAGCAGGTCGAGTCGATGCGGTCCAGAACGCCGCCGTGCCCCTCGACCAGCGTGCCGTAGTCCTTGACTCCCCGGTCGCGCTTAATGGCCGACATGGTCATGCCCCCCGCGAATCCCATGGTGGTAATCACCACCGACATGCCGGCGGCCTCCAAGGGGCTGAACGGCGTGGCCCACCACATGACCGTGCCGAACAGCGTGGCGCAGCCGACCCCGCCCAGGTAGCCCTCCCAGGTGCGGTTGGGGCTGATGGCCGGCGCGATCACGTGCTTGCCGAACAGCTTTTCGCTCACGTACTGAAAGGCATCGCCGAGCGTCACCACCAGCAGAAAGAAGAACAGCAGCCGCGCGTTTTGCGTGTACGACGGCACGTGCCGGGCGATGTCCAGGTACAGCAAGGCAGGCGCATAGCTGAGGCAGTAGACGCAGATCATCAGCCCCGCCTGGATCTTGGCGCAGCGCTCGAGATACCGCTTGTAGTCGCCGGCAAAGGCGATCCGGGCCGGGATGAACAAGAAGGCGTACACCGGGATCACCACGCTGTACAGCTCGTAGATGTCGGCTCCGACCAGCAGGTACTGCAAGGGGGTGAACAGGAAGAACACCCAGAACAGCGCGCGGTGGTCGGCCATGCGGGTGGGCGTCAGCGTGATGAACTCGCGCAGGGCCCAGAACGACAACAGGCCGAACAACAGCACCGTCGCCTCCCGGCCGGCCAGGAAGGCCACCGCGAGCACGGCGCACAACAGCCACCAGGCCCGCACGCGGAGGTTGAACTGCTCGATGACGGCCGGGTTCAAACCGATGTCGGTCTGGCGCTTCAAGAGCTGGCCCACGCCCGTGATGGCGCCCAACAGCGCCAGCACGGCGCCGACCAGCCCGAACGTGGTCAAGTCCATCAAGCTCATGCTTCTTTCAACCGGCGAACCGCCTCACGGGCCCGCTGCAGGAAGTCGGCCTTCGGCTCGCCCGCTTCGAGCCACAGCGGCGAGCCGAACGTGATACAGCTCAGCAGGGGCACGGGCAGGAACTCGCCGCGCGGCAGCACCCGGTTCATGTTGTCGATGTGCACCGGCACCAGTTCCAGGTCGGGCCGCTTCTTGGCCAGGTAGTACAAACCGCTCTTGAATTCATCGATCTCCGAATCGGTGTTGCGGTGCCCTTCCGGAAACACGATCAGCGAATGCGTGTCGCCGATCGCCTTGACCATCAAGTCCACCGGGCTTTGATGTACCTTAATCTGTTTGCGGTCGATTAACAGGGCATCGAACACTTTCCTCGCCAGGTACGGACGCACCCAACCCTTCTCCCAGTAATCCTTGGCCGCCACCGGCCGCGTCAGCGCCCGCACCTTCGACGGCAGCGCCGACCACAGCACCAGCGCGTCCAGATGGCTCGTATGGTTGGCAAAGTAGACCCGCTGGCACGTGTCCGGCTGGCAATCGATCCAGCGCACGCTCGCGCCGCTGATCAGCCTCGCGATAGCCGCTAGCAGGGTCCGGGTCATCTCGACGTTGGTTCCGTCGCCGCGGGCCGCATCGAGATTGAACAGAAAGCCGTGAGCCGAAGCGTCCGCCCATCCTGCATCCTATCGCTCAAAATGGGTCGAGCAAAGGCCTGCGGCCGTGTTAAGATTGACCGGACGTTAGGCATCGTGCGGCCCGATCCCAATGCGAGGCATCCCTTGAACATTCAAAACGTGTTGATCGCCGGCGCCTGGCGGGCGGCCCAATCCGCCGGCACCTTCCAGGCCGAGAACCCCGCCACCGGCGAGACGCTCCAGCAAGTCTACCCCATCAGTTCCTGGCACGACTGCGACGAGGCCT
>JBBDNX010000679.1:0-2199 GCA_040877345.1 Pirellulales bacterium | reverse complement strand
TTGGCCCCAGGCTTGGAGATAGTAGCCGTCACGCTCCGCGTGGGGAGCCGACGGGGGGTCGGCGCGGCTGGTAGTGAGATCGTGCCGTTCGACCTGGCGCGCCTGGCCGCGCGCCTGTGCCGGCAGGCATGCGCAGACGCAAATGATCGCCCCCGTGATCGCGGCTCGCACGGTGTCCCCCCACGGCAAAATCGGCCTGGCGCAGGACGAATGCGCGCTGGTGCCAGGTCCGACGATAAGGCCTATGCCGATCTTATCGGCCGAACCGGTTTTACCGCTTCATGCAATGTGCGCAGGGCCGGGCCAGCGCGGGCAGCCGATGAAGAGGTTAGGGACCGCAACTTGGGGCATCCCGGCGCGCCGGCATCGCCCCCAACCCAGCCGGCAGAGCCCTAGAACACGCCCAGCGCCACCAGGCTGTACCGCACGACCAGGCCGGCCGCCACCACGCTGACCATGCTCATCAGCTTGATGAGAATGTTGAGGCTGGGTCCGCTGGTGTCCTTGAACGGATCGCCCACGGTGTCTCCGACGACGGCGGCCTTGTGGGCCTCGGTACCCTTGCCCCCGTGGGCTCCCCGCTCGACGTACTTTTTGGCGTTGTCCCAGGCGCCGCCGGCGTTGGCCATGAAAATGGCCACGCAGAAACCGGTCGTCAAGGCCCCCACCAAGAGGCCCATCGCGCCACCCACCCCCAAGAGCAGTCCCACGGCAACCGGCGCAATCAAAGCCAAGAGCGAGGGAAGGATCATTTCCCGCTGTGCCGCGCGCGTGCTGATCGCCACCGGGGCGGCGTAGTCGGGCAATTCGGTTCCCTGCATGATCCCCGGCTTCTCTCGGAACTGCCGGCGCACCTCCTCGACCATGCCCTTGGCGGCCCGGCCCACGGCCTTCATGGTCATGGCGCAGAACAGGAACGTTGACATGGCGCCCAGGAACAGACCTACGAGGATCTTGGGATTCATGAGCGTGACGTCGTAGTACCGCATGAAGTCGGACATGGTGGCAACCTCGACGGGCACCAGCCGGCGCTCGGCTTCCAGCGCCTGCTCGTCAAAGGTGCTGGTAACCAGGCTATGCGGCGGCAGCTCGTCGAGGCCGGGAACTGCCAGGTCGTCCAGGACCAACAGCGCGCGGTTCTCCTTGGGACTGGGGCCCAACTTGACCACGACCCCTTCGTTCAGCTTGACAAAATCGCCGGCGGTGAGCTTGGTGCGCTGCCCGCCGATCGTCAGGTATTGCTCCGGGGTTCCTTCCACGTTCTCAGCCACGGCCTCGCCCCAACGCTGGAAGCCCACCCGCACTTCCTCGATGTAAGCGGCCAGCAGGGCCAGGGCCGTCAACGCCGCCGAGCCGATGGCAAACCCTTTCCCGGTGGCGGCGGTGGTGTTGCCCAGGCTGTCCAGGGCGTCGGTGCGCTCCCGGACGATGGGGTCCAGCCCGGCCATCTGGGCGTTGCCCCCCGCGTTGTCGGCGATGGGACCGTAGGCGTCGGTGGCCAGCGTGATCCCCAGCGTGCTGAGCATGCCGACGGCGGCGATGCCTACGCCGTAGAGGCCCAAGGCGAAATAGTGGATGTCGTCCAGCTTGGTCACGTCTCCGATGGCGAAGCCAAACGCCAGCAGCGTGCCGACACACACGACCGCGACCGGGAACCAGGTGCTCATCATCCCCTCGGCAATGCCGCCGATGATCACCGTGGCCGGTCCGGTGACTGCCTGGTCGGCCAGCGCCCGGGTCGGCGCATATTCGTCGCTGGTGGAATACTCGGTCCATTTGCCGATCAGCCAGCCTGCCACCAGCCCCACGATCACGCTCACGCACACACCCATGTATTGCGGGATCAGCCACCAGGTGAGCGCCACCGCCGCCGCCGCCACCAGCGCCGTGGATAGATTGATCCCGCGGGCCAGCGCCTTGAGCAGGGTCCGCTGGGTGGCGTCTTCCTCGGTCCGGACCATGTAGATGCCGAGGATCGAAAGAAAGATGCCCACCCCAGCGATCGCCATCGGCAGGAACAGCGCGCGGAGTTGGGCCTCGACAGCCCCCATGTTCATCTCCGCACGGACTTCGCTGCCGGCAAAGGCCGCCACGCCCAGGGCCGCCGTAGCCAGGATCGAGCCGCAGTACGATTCGTACAAGTCGGCTCCCATGCCGGCCACGTCGCCCACGTTATCGCCGACGTTGTCGGCGATGGTG
>JBBDNX010000678.1:0-2203 GCA_040877345.1 Pirellulales bacterium | reverse complement strand
CCAAACCAAGCACCATTGTAAAGCGCCGACCCGATAAGGCGACACGGCCACAGCCATGGCCCCCAGGGGCCCTGGGAGTCGGCGGCGCCAAAAAGGGCTAGTTGTGGGCCGAACACGGGGTTGGTCGCTGTTCAGTGGCTGGATCGGGCACGCGGGCCGGGCGGATCGGTGTTGCCCCGGCCGGGCAATCTCGCTACCGTATCCCGCCCGCATTCGCTCGGGAAAGCCGCCTCGTTTCCATTTCCAGCGAGCCAAAGTCCCATGAACCTGCGATGCTGTCGCCGGCTGATGCTGCTGGCGTCGACCCTGTCGGCCTGCCTGGTCCTGCGATTGCTCGATGCCCCGGCACAAAACGCGGCCGGCCCGGCCCCGGCGCCCGAAGCTCAATGGATCTGGTCGCCGGCCCACACCAAGGACCTGGTGCCGGCCGGCGCCTGCTTTTTCAGGCACTCGCTGGTGCTCAAGGGGAGCGAGCGGGGCCATATCCAAATCGCCTGCGACGACGCCTACGAGCTGTACGTGAACGGCCGCCAGATGGCGTCCGGCGACGATTGGCGGCGGATGACCACCTACGAGCTGGTGCCATACCTGCAGAGCGGCCGCAACGTGATCGCCGTCAAGGCAGCCAACAAAACGGGCGCTTCAGCCGGCCTCGCGGTCCGGATCAAGCTGGCAGGGCCGGCGGGGGGCGAAATAGCCCAAGTCAGCGATACAAGCTGGAAGACCAGCCTGAAGCAATCGCCCGGCTGGGAGACCATCCAGTTCGACGATTCGCAGTGGATCCCGGCGCGCAGCTTCGGGCCCTTCGGATCGACGCCCCCCTGGACGAACCAGGTGGCGGGCGACGGCGGAGGCGCAGGCCGCTTCATTCTGCCGGCCGAGTTCCGGGTCGAGCAAGTGGTCAGCCCGGAACAGACCGGCTCGCTGTTGGCCATGGCCTTCAACGAATGGGGCGACATCATTGCTTCCAGGGAAGGGGGCGCGCTGATTGCCATCGTCGACGAGGACCGCGACGGCGTGGTGGAGACGGCCAGCACGTACTGCGACGTCGTCAAGAACTGCCAGGGAATCCTGGCCCTGAACGGGGAGGTGTTCGCGATCGGCGAAGGGCCGCAAGGTCCGGCGCTTTACCGCCTCTCTGACGAGGATGCCGACGACGTTGCCGAAACGGCAACCATGCTGGTGCTGTTCGACGGGGCGATGGGCGAGCACGGCCCGCACGTGCCGGTGCTGGGACCGGACGGGCTGATCTACATGATGGTGGGCAACCATGCGCAGATCAGCGTCGAGCCGGCGGCGGAGAGCCCGCACCACCATTTCTACGAAGGCGAGCTGGTCGAGCCGCGCTACGAAGACGCCAATGGCCATGCGGCGGGGCTCAAGGCGCCCGGGGGCACCGTGCTGCGGACCAACACCGAAGGCGACTTCGTCCAGATCTTCGCCGGCGGCTTCCGCAACGCCTACGACATCGCCTTCAACCGCCAAGGCGACCTGTTCACCTACGATTCGGACATGGAGTGGGACGTGGGCCAGCCCTGGTACCGGCCCACGCGGATCAACCACGTCGTGGCCGGCGGCGAGTATGGCTGGCGCAGCGGCTGGGCCGTCTGGCCGCCCTACTATGTCGACAGTCTTCCCTCCACGCTCGATACCGGCCGGGGGTCGCCCACGGGCGTCGAGTTCTACAACCACTTCCGCTTCCCGGTTCGCTATCACAACGCCATGTTCGCCTGCGATTGGTCGCAGGGCCGGATCCTGGCCATCCGGATGCAGCCGGCCGGCGGCACGTACGCGGGCCAGGCCGAGGTATTCCTCGAAGGCCGCCCGCTCAACGCCACCGACATTGCCGTGGGACCCGATGGCTGGCTCTATTTCTGCACCGGCGGCCGGGGCACGCAGGGGGGGATCTACCGCGTGGTATGGACCGGCAGCGTGCCGCCGCGGCCCAAGATCGAAGGCGTGCTGGAGGCCATCCGCCAACCGCAGTTGCACAGTGCCTTTGCCAGGCAGCAAGTGGCCGCCATCCAGCAGACGCTCGGCGGCGAGTGGGACCGCCAATTGGCGACGGTGGTCGACAACTCGGCCTACTCGATCAACGACCGGACGCGGGCCTTGGACTTGATGCAGCTTGTGGGTCCGTTTCCGACCACGCAGATGCTGGTCCGCGTCTCGCGCGAGACCAACGCGGAGCTGCGGTCGAAAG